>CBFGXV010000249.1:0-5113 GCA_965652755.1 uncultured Chryseosolibacter sp.
GACGTGTAAATTCCTTACCGTGAACGCCGATTTTCATTTACTATCTTCCAGGTTTAACAGAGAAACTGCACATTACTTGCAACTAATAAAGATACGAAGGGAATGTAAATGAAAAAATGAGCGTGTCAGATATCGAGGTACCGCAGCAGCATATCAATGCGCTCTTTCTCGTTTTCGATGGGTTTTGATTCCTGATAACGGCCGATGACCTTGTATCCGAATCTTTCGAGGGTGGCTACAATTCTGGACATGTCTCCCTGATTGACCTTGAGGGTCAGACGGATCTTCCCCGGATCAAGCGGATCTTCCTTGATAATGCTACTGAGGATCTTTGCGTGGTTTTCTTCCACCAGCCTGCTGATGCCAGCCAGGGTGTAATCGGCGTAGTTCATGGAAAGAACCAGGATCGACCCCGGCATCTGTACAGCGGCAGTTTGAGCGAAGGATGTGAGTGTGTCCTGGACGGTGATGACACCGGAATACTGTTGATCTTCATTGAGCACGGCAACCATGTGCAGTTTGTTATCCGTGGCTACTTTCAGAATGTCGTAAAAGTGCGTGTCGAGGTGGACGTAGCTGGTCTGGCCGACGAGATTGAAATCACCGACGTTTTTTTCAATGTCATTTGTCTCAAGAATGATCTCCTCTGAAATAAATCCGAGTAAATGTCCATTGTCTACTACCGGCAGGTGGTTGCACCGGAACTCTTCCATCCAGACAATTGCCTTGTGGGCATCGTCCGTTCCCTTCAGAGGAGGAATCATATGGTTAATCAAGTCCTCGGCGATCATTTGTTACTGTTTTAATTCTGTAGGCCATTGCCACCACCTGTCACGTTTGTTCTCAAGTCACCAGGAAGGTTTCGACCAACTGGTTGAATTTTTCCGCATGTTCCATCATGGGCGCATGACAACATTTGTCTATAAATTTTAATTCCGAGTTTGGAATTAACCTATTGAATTCGTGTGCAACCATCGGCGGCGTGATTGTATCGTTTAATCCCCAAACTAACAAGGTCGGGATGGTGATGTTCGGAATTTCGTCAGCCATGTTGTGTCGTTGTGCAGATTTAGCAATCGCTACGATCCGCATACATTTAGGGATACTTTTCGTTGTCTCGAAAACCTCATCGACAAGTTCTTTCGTCGCTACGTTTGGATCGTAAAATGTGTAGGCGACGCGTTCGCGGATGTAATCATAGTTGCCGCGCTTTGGATATGATCCCCCCATCGAATCTTCAAACAACCCGGAGCTTCCCGTAAGGATAAGCTTCTTCACCCGGGCCTTGTTGTTCAGCGTATACAAAAGGGCGACGTGACCGCCGAGGCTATTTCCCATAATGATAAGATCACCCAGCCCCTTAAATTCCACAAAATCCTCGACGAATTTTCGAAGACCCTCCAAACCTGCTTCTTTGATTGGCATTTCGTAGATGGGCAGCATGGGTATCACCACGCGGAAGTTTTTTGAGAACCTGGCAACCACACCCTCCCAGTTACTCAGCGCCCCGAATAATCCGTGCAACAATAAAAGCACCTGGCCTTGTCCTTCATCTACAAATTTGAATCCATTCTCCTGTTTGACCGAAATAGGCATGATATACTTTTAGCAGCGATAAGTAAGGTAAAAAATACGCACAATAAAAATTTTAATAACCGTTAATCTTACGTAAACACGTCCTGGAAAAAAGGTACGTAATCTCCAATCCATGTGGCAACCGCCGGCGCGAACCCTTCAACATGCGGTAGCAGCCATGAATCTCTCGTCCACTTCTCCGGCAAATCGAGATCCATTGCGTCGATGATCCAAAGGACCACACTCACGAGAAAGATTGTTTTCAGCAGGCCAAGCCCTGCTCCTGCCGCCTGGTCTACCCGCCCGAGAAAGGTTTTGTCAATGGTGACCTTGATCAGCTTGCCCAGGAGCCTGACGGCGATGAGAATGACAATGAAGACCACGGCAAAGGCGATGTAGGGCAGCAGACTTTCATTCAGATCGAATCGTGCATCAAGCAAGACCATCGCATAGCCCATGAGTTTAAAGGCGCCAATGACACCCAGGATAATTGCGACAAATGAAAAAAGCTCCATTAAGAAGCCTTCTCTGTAGCCACCGATTGCACCGATAAGAAGAATACAGATGAGTGCTATGTCAACTACGCTCAACTTGAAAGCAATTTTTTCACAAGTTCCGAAATCACTTTTCCATCTGCCTGTCCGGCGAGCTTTTTCGTCGCCACGCCCATGACCTTGCCCATGTCCTGGGGGCCTTTCGCGTTCACTTCTTTTATAACGTCGAGCAAGGAGTTTTTGATCTCCTCCTCTGACAGTTGTTTGGGAAGATATCGGTTGATCACCTCGAGCTGCAACAACTCGCGGTCAGCGAGGTCTTTCCGGTCTTGTTTTTCAAAGATCTCCGCGGATTCCTTTCTTTGTTTGGCGGCTTTCATCAGCAACTTGTTCTCAGCTTCCGCAGCGATATCCACCCCTCCGCCTTTTTCAGTTTCAGCGAGCAGAATGAGTGACTTGATGCTTCTAAGCGCTTCCAGTTCCTCCTTATTTTTGGCGAGCATCGCTTTCTTTATATCGTTATCAATTTGTTGCTTGAGGCTCATGGTTTTGCGGTTGTGGTTTTTTCGAACAAAATTTGCACCGTATCAGTTATGTGTTCATAAATGCCGGCCGTGACAAGACTTAGCGTCAATATTAATAAAATTGCCACACTCAGGAATGCGCGTGGCGGAAATAATCCAGATGTAATCAAGGCAGCGATCGATTGCGAGCGATTCGGCGCGCAGGGCATTACCGTGCATCCGCGTCCGGATGAAAGACACATCCGGTACAACGATGTTCTGCAACTCAGGGAAGTTGTAACGACGGAATTCAACATAGAGGGATATCCGGACGAAAGATTTCTCAAGCTAATACGGGAAGTGAAGCCGGCGCAGGCCACTCTCGTACCGGACGGACCGGATGCCATAACATCCAATGCGGGGTGGGATACCCTTGCTCACGCGGATTTCCTCCGTGATGTGATCGGGGAGATCAGATCCGCCGGGGTTCGGGTATCTGTCTTCGTCGATCCGGCGTTGCGCATGGTGGAGGGCGCCGCGCGGGTAAAGGCCGACAGGATCGAGCTTTACACTGAGCCTTACGCGCGTGAGTTTCTGGTCTCAAAGGATGTTGCCGTTAAGCCTTATGTCGAGTGTGCTAAGCTCGCGCAAAGTCTTGGCCTGGGTGTTAACGCGGGCCACGACCTGGATCTTCACAACCTGGCATTTCTTCACCGGAACATCCCTCAGCTCGATGAGGTTTCCATCGGCCACGCGCTGATATGCGATGCGCTGTATCTCGGATTGGAGAACTCAATTCAAAGGTATCTCCAGCAATTGCAATAACATGCCTGAACCTGGGGTCTGTTTCTCTTGAAACGCATTACTCATGGCGTTTGACCTCGCGTTCCAGTTCCAAAATAATTTTCTCAGGGAGTTTCCCGCTAATCACATGTGGATCGCGATTTACGACCCGCAATGTTATCTTTGGTTCCTAAACGCATTGTATGAAGCTTAAGCAAAAGTTCAGTGAAGAGGATCTTCAGCGCATAAAGGCAGCTGTGAAGGAATCCGAAAGCAAGATTTCCGGCGAGATAGTACCTGTGATCGTGGAAAGCAGCGGGATGTATGCGGTAGCCAACTACAAAAGCAGCCTGATATTCGGAACCCTTTTCTTTGTCGTGATGATCTTCCTGGATCGCTATATAATAGAGGATGCTTCGCACACGCTCTATTATGATCCCCTCTTTATCTTTTCCGTTGTTGTGGCAGGCGGGGCTCTCGGTGCACTTCTTCCTAACCTGTTACCCGGCTATAAACGATGGCTTGTCTCACGGGCGTACATGGACCAATCGTGCAGGCAAAGCGCCGAGAATGCCTTCCTCGAGGAGGAGATCTTTAATACGCGGCACCGGACGGGTATCATGATCTTCATAAGTTTTTTTGAGCATGAGGTTATTGTGATGGCTGACCGGGGTATCAGCAAAGTAGTGGAGCAGAATGATTGGGATAAGATCGTGGCGGAGCTCGTGGGTTTTATCAGATCGGGAAGGGCCGTTGAAGGCATTGAGGCAGGAATACGAAGATGTGGTGAAATACTATTGCAGAAAGGATTCCATAAAACCGCCGACGACATCAATGAACTGCGCGACGACCTGCGCATAAACTAAACACACCCGTCAATCCTCAGCTAAATGAAAAGATTACTCATACTGTTCTTTTTAGTTTCTCCTTTTGTGGCATTATCACAGGAACCTGTTGTACCCAAGCTTTGGGGAACGCGGGTCCATGACGAAGCCAGTATACTGTCACCCGGCTCCGCGGCCAGACTGGAGCAACAGCTGAAGATGCACGAAGACTCAACATCGAACCAGATCGCGATATTGATCGTAAAGACTTTGAATGACTATCCTGTAGAGGATTATGCTTTACGGGTTGCCGAGGAATGGAAACTGGGACAGGCAAACAATGATAACGGTGTGCTTTTATTTATTGCATTCGATGACCATAAGGTGAGAATTGAAGTTGGTGAGGGCCTGGAGGGAGCCTTGCCGGATGCAGTAGCGAATCAGATCATCAGAAATGAGATAGCGCCAAATTTCCGGCAAGGTAATTATGACGGCGGAGTTCAGGCTGCGGTAACGGCTATCATTCAGGCTATTGGCGGCGAATATCAGGCCGACACTGCGCCTGTTGCGAGAGGGCGGCGCGGGGGATCACTATGGGGTACCCTGATCATTCTCATCATCATCATCATTATTAGCAGACTTGGAGGCGGAGGCAGAGGTGGTAATTATCGGCGCGGGGGTTGGTCGTCCGGTGGTGGATGGTATGGCGGCGGCTTCTCGGGTGGCGGTGGAGGCGGTTTTGGCGGTGGATTCTCCGGTGGTGGAGGCGGATTCAGCGGTGGAGGCAGCAGCGGATCATGGTAAAAGATTTGGACGAATTGCCATTATCGCCTTGGGATTTAGAATTTATCTCTCCTATTTTTGCGCTTCTCTAAAAACCGTTCATGAAAAAGGATAAAGTAATCTTCGACCTCATCGAAAAGGAAAAGGAACG
>CBFGXV010000250.1:0-5099 GCA_965652755.1 uncultured Chryseosolibacter sp.
AAGCTGTTTGGTGAATGAAAAACCATCTCATAATCTGGATAGACCAGGGCAAGGACGTTGTCGATATACCATTCTGGGGTGATCTCATCAAAAACGACAACCTGAAAGCCCGGCGCTTTTATCCCGAGATCGCGTCTCTATTCAGGAAGCACAACGTTCCCGTGTTGTATTCCAAAGAGTACAAGCCAAAGCTTCAGCAGTGGTCTGCGGAAGAGGTGGAGAGTGGATTGAACCGAGTGTTCCGGATAATCCTCCAGCAAGACAGACAATTCCCAAAAGACTTGATCAGTGACATCTCCCTGGTGCCCTATGTGAAAAAAGTCAAGCCCGGTGAGATCGGAGTGGCTGACATACCGCCACGCATCTCCGAGGCGCAAGCCCTGAAAAAGTTCGATCCGTCTTCACTTATCTATCTGGAACAGGCGCATGCGTTTAGCAAGGGAAACCCATCGGTAAAGATCGCTGTACTTGACACCGGTGTAGACAATATGCATGCGGAGATCCGTGATGCGTTGCTTCCGGGCAAAGACTTTGTCGACATCATTGACGGTGCAGAAAAATTCATTGGCGATTACCTTGGCTATGACAGCGAACCCGTGGACGATGTTGGACATGGCACCCATGTATGCGGAATTATTGCAGCCAAAGGACTGAAGATGCCGCAAGGTGTCGTACCCGCGTGTAAGATAGTTCCCGTGCGTGTGCTTGGTGCGTTGAGCAAGGGCGGTTCCGTTGTGGGTGCGGGGTTGATCGATAACATTAATACGGGCATCAAGTGGGCCGTTGACCAGGGCGTCGATGTGATCAATATGAGTCTGGGCATCAAACACGAGGGTGGAGGTTTGCCTCACGAGGAGGTTATTAAGTACGCGCGCACTAAAGGTGTCACCATCGTGGCCGCATCTGGAAATGATGGCACGCGCGACCTTTACTATCCGGGAGCGCTTCCCGGTGTAATAGCCGTGGGCGCCGTTGACATGAACGACCAGATCGCATCATTCTCTACGTATGGGGCTCACGTTTCTTTTGTTGCGCCCGGAGCCGGCATCATCAGCAGTTATCCCGGAGACAAGTATTCGATGTCTTCCGGCACCTCGCAGGCGTCACCTTATGTAGCCGGCGCCATCGCTTTGCTCAAGTCAATAGCAATGAAGGCTGGCCGGAAATTAAAAGACAATCAGGTTAAGTATATTCTCAAACATACATCAGACAGGCCCGGTGGTCAGTTCAAGGACGTGAAGAGCGGATACGGAAGGATCAACCTTCTGGATGCAATCAAACTGTTGAAGTATAAACTCAGTATTTAAAACGTAAAAAAATAAAGTTATGGCCAGAACACTTAAATCGGATTTACCCTCAGGGCACTTTCACGTTGGCAACGGAGCTTCGTCCAGCCATCCAGCATTCCCCTTGATAGACGTAGGGAAATCTTCCCGTACCTCTGATTTTACGATCAACCCCCCTAATGTTAAGATCGACGCTGACGTGAAGAAGATTGTTGCCATGGAAAGTGAAAAGTTGCGCTTTAAGATCTTGAAGCGGTTGGCTGACGAAGCCGACTGGGACCTCGATAAAGTCCTCAGGTCGCCCGACGGCGAGAAAGATAATGCGAAGGCCAGGCTGGCGCGCGACGGGAGGAGCGCTGTGATCTCCGAAGTAAGCAAAGCGATCAATACGAGCAGTATCGATCATTCTTCCAAGTATTTGTTGAGCAACGAGCCTCTGTATGTGTATGCATTGAGCTATGCAATCTACCAGGAAGAAGTTGACGATTCCGAGGGAATAAACGACAGGATTCTGGTGGCGACAGAAAACAAGATCAAAACCCACTTCAACAAACAGCTGGCGAAAAAATTTATCGTGGACCGGCACATAAATCTGTCGAAGGAGCAGAAAAAACAAATTATGCAGGCAGCTGCCAGCACACACATTTCCTATCTCGCTGGCGAGCCCGCAAAGGCTATCAATAAGATCGTTTCGAAGTACGTAGACTTTGGCGACCTGAATATCCTGGTTGACAAGTTTTTCGAATCGGGTCCCATTGATCCCGAGAAGGGAACGCCGGAAATACGCCAGCTGATGGTTCGGTACCTGGTTGACATCGGTCTGTCAGTTTCCAAATCCGACCTTGCTCCGGCATCATCCACTTCCAGTGGAGGAGGTGCAGGCCCAGGACCAGCTCCCGGACCGGGCGGAGCGGTGGGTGGCGTCTCAAGGACTTCACCAGCAGATGAAAAACTCCGCGAATCCGGATCCGGCATAGGTATGTCGGGAAGCGGGCCGGAAGATCCTGCATCCGAGCTGGCGAAGAGGATCGCTGAAATGGACATCTCGGCGAAGAAAGAGGGGACATCGAGCACGACAGCTTCCTCCGATAGTCCCAAATCTCAAAAGACCGCTAAATAAGTTTGAATACATAAATTCTTAGATCATGGCTGACATACTTGAAAAATATGGCGAATACCTGGCACTCGCGTATACGAGTGCTCTGAAAGAAATTAAGAAATCGGATGATCCTGTAACCAATGTCTACCAGAATGGAAGTCCTTTCTCTTTTAACTATGCTGTAGACTACTTCGAGACAGCAGATGAGCAAGGTGTGGATGTTGAAAATATCCTCGCAGCCGGCACGCTGTACTATATCAAGACCCTTGCCGACGATCTCGGAATTCTCAGGGTTGCTGACGCCGTTCTCATGCGATGGACGAGTGGAATGCTCGACATCCCACAGGGGGCTACGGCCTCAAAGTTATACAGCTACTACAAACTGAGGGATGAATATACAACGGCTGAAGAGCGTTCGATGTTTTACAAGATCGTGCTGAACGTAGGTGATGGCCAGGTGTTGGATAAGATGGCCGTCAACGAGGAGTTCACCAGCTTATGGGATACACTGATGACGGAGTCTGTCAAATACATCGACAAGTATGAACAGAAGGAGACAAACTTCATGGTTGTCTCCAAATCCGCTATCTACCAGGCGATGAAAGAACTGCAATACAACCTCACAGTGTTTACGAGCGGTATGGTTAAAGCCGTACTGCCGGAGATGTACAGGCAATTTGAGAAAGCCGTTGATATAATCGATGACGAAAACGTAAAAGCTCAGCTGGGATGGGGCTACAGGAGGTCGATGTGGAATGTGATCGAAAGAGTGAGTCAGGAAGAATTCGGCTATAAACCTAACGTATCGGCTATGCGTACAGCTGCCGTGACAGGACACAAGATATTTGCTACCATTGCCAGTTTTGACGAAGGACTCATGTCTGAAACTGCCTTCCAGGAATTTATCCGGAACGTCGAGACTTTCATCATCGCCCAGAGCCAACTCGGAGAAGAGTCGCCGCAGCGCGAAGACGAGGAAGAAGTGGATGATAAGGTGACTGAAAATCTCGGCGAGGATGAGTGGGATTTCTAAACTGTTCCCTTCAAATACGGAATACCGATCTTTTAACCGATAAATAATCCAATAGCGATGCAGTTGACTAATGTTAATAATATAAGAGAAGCCGCAAAAGAAAACGCGAGGCTCATCCTTTCCCAGTCTTTATCGTTCAGGCATATGCCCTTTGAAGATCAAAAGAAAATATATCAGGATGTCATGAACGAGCAAATGGGATTGATGATGGGCAACGGACAAAAGCCACTTTCAAAAGGTATGGCCCCGGGCATACTGTCCGGCCTGATACCAGGTGGTGGCGGCGCCGGCGGCTTTGTACAGAAATCGAGCGATCTGCTGGATGATAAGCGCCATGAAAAAGGATTCGATGAGGGCGTTGATTCATTCGAGGATCTTGTGGACTCGGTCGACTTTCCCCTTTTCGTTAAAGACCTGCTTAAATCGGTCTTTGATGCTAACATATCTGTGATGAAAGCCCAGACCGATGACTATATCCGTCTCATGAAAGAGGCAACGACCGGTCTGGCAAAATTCATCAAGGACATCGATCCGACGACTACCTACGCATACCTGGCCGAAAACAACAGCGACGAGTTTGGTATTTCGATGGAAGACGGACCGGACGGCGAACAAAAGATGGAGCTTACAAATCCGAAAGGCGAGAAGGTGAATGTCGATGACAATGAAGTGAAGGCGAAGATCATGGATGCCAAAATAAAAATGGCTCAGGAGCATCGTGCCGCGCTTCGTGAAATGATCCTCATGGGCGTGACAAGGCTCGTGGTCGACAAAGGTGAGGTCGAGGCGGAAGTCAATTTTGAATTCCATGGAAAAAGAACTGTAGATAAGGCTGACAAGGCCGGAGTAAAAACAAGCAAATCGTCCGGTACATCGATGAGTGCGAGCGGTGGCGTGATCGGATCGATTTTTGGCGGGCCTCGTGCAGGGCGTACTTCCAGCACCAGGCAAACACAGTTCAGCGTGTCTACAACAAAAAGTAAGTCCGAAGATGAGTTAAAAGCCAAGTTGCGGGGACTTGTCAAAATACAGTTCAGCACCGACTTCTTTAAACTTGACAATTTCGCGCAAATGTATGGCCCGCCATCGGACGCTGAGAAACAGGCCGCGGCGAAAGCGCCTGCCAAATAAATGGTGATTGGATAAAAAGATGATCAATGGCACTGGCTGTTCTGAAGTACCTTGAAAGAGCTGATGGTTATCATGTGTTCGAGGCAGACATTGGTACAAACACCTATTATCAGTACAAGACGGGCAAAATTAAGAGAAAACTAAAAGGACTTGATGCGTTAGATGAGGTTGGCCATCAGTCCGCTCTCATAAAAGCTCCTGTCCGCAATGGCGATGGTTTTGAACGCATTCAGCTGGGCTGCACTTAACGGTGGTTGCTGATGCAACCTTAATAATTCGTTGTAAGCTGCAAGACTGACTTCCATACCGGACTTCAGCTTGGCCCTGACTTTTCGCCTGTAGTCCTTGCCGTCTTCCGTCGCCGAGTCCGCAACTGTTTTTCTTTTCGTCTCAAGTTTTCTGATGCTTGCGTCCTTGTCGTTCAGCGTATAATAATACTTGCACTCAAAGTCGATATTCCATCGGTCGTGCGTCTCGGGTCCACCTTCCCAGACCTTGTGCCAGTAGTTGCGGAACCGTGAAACATCATTCAGGGCGAAATGTTGTTTAA
>CBFGXV010000251.1:0-5094 GCA_965652755.1 uncultured Chryseosolibacter sp.
GTTCGATGATCCACTCATTGTTCGTCTCCATGACGGTGGATAGATATTCGTTCGTAATCACTTTTTCGGGAACGTAATGGCCGAGGCCGACAATCTTTGAATAGCCCATGGGAGAGATTTAAGGATGCTAATGTAACGAAATCGGTCGATAACAGACACAGTCAGGAATGTGTGACCTGTAAAATCATTAATACCAGCCGCACAGAACACCGAACGGTCGGCGGTATCACCGGATCAACAAAAACGAACCTAAAGTACGACGTTCACGATCCTGCCTTGTACGACGATCACTTTCTTCGGTGGCTTCCCCTCTGACCATTTTTGCACGATCTCCGACGCGAGCACCATTTTCTCAATATCCTCCTTCGGCATGTCGAGAGCGAATTCCATCTTTGCGCGCACCTTGCCATTGATGGAGATCGGATATTCAAACGAGTCCTGCTTCAGAAACTCTTCCCTGTACTGGGGAAACGAAGCGTTAAAAACTGTCTCTTTGTGTCCAAGTTTTTCCCAGAGCTCTTCAGCCATGTGGGGAGCGAAAGGTGAGAGGCCGATCACCAGCGGTTCGAGTATAGCCCGCTTGTTCGTTTTAAGCGTTGTCAGCTCATTTACGCAGATCATGAACTCACTCACCGTTGTGTTGAATGAAAAGTTCTCGACATCCTGCTCGATCTTCTTCAAGGTTTTGTGCAGTGCCTTCAGTTCTTCCCGGGTGGGTTCTGCGTCGCTGGGTTTGAAGTTACCCTTCTCATCGTGAAAGAGGTTCCAGAATTTTCTCAGGAACTTGAATACGCCGTCAATGCCGTTGGTGTTCCAGGGTTTCGACGCCTCAAGTGGTCCGAGGAACATTTCGTACATCCGAAGCGTATCGGCGCCGTAACTGTCAATAATATCGTCAGGGTTGACGACATTAAAATATGATTTGCTCATCTTTTCGATGGCAGCGCCACAGATATATTTCCCGTCCTCAAGGATAAACTCCGCTGTCGAGAAGTCCGGTTTCCACTGTGTAAATCCTTCGAGGTTCAGCTCAAGTCCATTGACGAGTGCAACGTCGACATGCAGGGGGTCGGTTTCGTATTGATCTTTTAATCCGGATGACACGAACTTGTTTGTTCCGCGAATGCGGTAGACAAACCGCGAGTCGCCGGTGATCTTGCCCTGATTGATCAGCTTCCTGAAAGGCTCGTCAAAGGAGAGGTAACCGAGATCGTGGAGGATCTTTACCCAAAGGCGTGCATACAGTAGATGTGCTACCGCATGCTCCGATCCGCCGATGTAAACGTCAACCTGGCCCCAGTAATCCAGCGCCTCGCGGCTCGCGAATTCTTTCTTATTGTGGGGATCGGTGAAACGCAGGAAATACCACGCCGCCCCTGCGTGGGTGGGCATCGTGTTGGTGTCGCGGCGTTGATCCGCGCTTATATGAACCCAGTCTGTCAGATTCGCAAGGGGACCTTCGCCAGTCCCCGATGGCCGGAAGTCATTGGAGTCGGGAAGCTCGAGCGGAAGATCTTTTTCATCCATCGCGTAGGGGAAATCATCCTTGTAAACAACAGGGAAAGGTTCGCCCCAATAGCGTTGACGGCTCCAGCCCGCATCCCGCATTTTATAGTTCACCTGGCGTTGTCCGATACCCATTTCTTCCAGTTTGCCGACGACGATCTGAATGGCTTCGCGCATAGGCATGCCGTTGAGAAATCCGCTGTTCTCAAGTATGGCTTCGTATGTCGGGTTCGCGTCCTTGCCGTCATAGTGCGAACCGATAATGTTTGTAACAGGCAGGTTGAAATGTTTTGCGAACTTGTGATCCCGCTCGTCGCCGCAGGGAACACCCATGATGGCGCCAGTTCCATAACCAGCCAGCACGTACTCGCTGATCCATATTGGTATCTCGCGCCCGTTGAACGGGTTGATGGCGAACGCTCCGGTAAATGCGCCGGTGATCTTTTTTACCTCGGCCATTCGATCGATCTCCGAACGGCTTTCTACATACTTCAGGTACGCATCAACTTCCTCCGTCCGGTCCTTGCTCGTAATGTTTTTCACCATTTCGTGCTCGGGAGCAACCACCATAAAATCGACGCCGAAGATCGTGTCGGGACGCGTTGTGAAAACAACCATATCCTTTACGATGGATTGCTCGCTCTTTACCTCAAAACGGATCTTTGCTCCAGTGCTTTTGCCAATCCAGTTTCGCTGGATCTCTTTCATCGACTCGCTGAAATCAATCTCTTCAAGCCCTTTCAACAGTCTCTCAGCGTATTCGGTTATCCGCAGGCTCCATTGGCGCATTTGTCGTTTTACAACCGGGAATCCACCGCGATAGCTCACACCGTTGATAACCTCGTCATTCGCCAGCACGGTTCCCAGTGCTTCACACCAGTTGACATCCGTATACGCCAGGTACGCCAGCCGGTATTGCATCAGTATCTCCTGCTTTGACCGTTCGTCTGATGATTTCCAGTCACTGGCGCTAAATACGGTTTTCCCGGTGGCGGGAAGTTTATGCTTGATGTTGGGGAACGGATGATTTTTATTTCCTTCCTTTTCAAAGATCGCCACGAGCGTTTCGATCCGCTCCGCTTTTTCCGTTAAGCGATTGTACCAGCTGCCGAAGATCTGAAGGAATATCCACTGCGTCCACTTGTAATATGCTGGCTCACAGGTGCGGATCTCCCGGCTCCAGTCGTAGGAGAAGCCAATCTTCTCCATCTGCCGCGTAAAATTCTTGATATTCTGTTCGGTAGATCGCGCGGGATGGATCCCGTGCTCGATGGCGTACTGCTCGGCCGGTAGGCCGAAGGCATCGAAGCCCATCGGATGAAGCACGTTGAAACCCTTCAGCCTTTTGAAGCGGGCAACGATGTCCGAAGCGATGTAGCCAAGGGGATGGCCTACGTGCAGCCCTGCACCGGAAGGATAAGGAAACATGTCCAGGACGTAGTATTTCGGCTTTTTCGAGGCGACTACTTTATAAACGTCGCGTTTAACCCACTCTTTGCGCCACTTATCTTCTATTCGCCTGATCTCTTCTTTGTTGTAATCGCTCATTGTCTGGGAAAATGAACGCAAAATTAAGTATTCTGGTGAAAGCGGAAACAGCTTTTGCCCCTTAACGGGAAATTTCCGCGCGAAAGGCTTTGCAGCAGAAGATTGGGTGATGTTTTTATACCGTTGTTTCCTATATTTTGCCTTTTACCCGATCCTATGAAAAAAATTGTGTCCATTGCCATCGCCCTCCTCGTCGTGGGCTGCGCGACCCGCGAAATGTCGACGCGCGTTCAGGAGGACGACTTTAACAAATTCACCGAGACTTATTACGAGGAATTCCTGAAGCTGAATCCCCTCGAAGCCACCCAGATCGCCGATAACCGGTATAATGATCAACTTCCGAATGAGATCAGCGAGCGCTATCGGCAAGAGTCCCGTGAATTCTTTCAGCGTTTTCGCGATTCGTTGCAAACGTTTGACCGATCCGCGCTCCCGACACAGCAACAGGTGAGCTATGATATCCTTGCCCATGAGACGTCTCTGCAGCTGGACCTGCTTGATCTTCCCAATCACCTGATGCCTGTGCAACAGTTCTGGGGATTGGCCCTCACGATGCCGATGCTCGGAAGCGGGCAAAGTTTCCAGCCGTTTAAGACGGTGAAGGACTACGAGGATTTTCTCAAACGCATCGATAAGTTCACAGTGTGGATGGATACGGCAATCGTCAACATGCGCAAGGGACTTGCAACCGGATACACTTATCCGCGAATCCTCATGGAGCGCGTGCTGCCGCAGGCGAAAAACATGATGGTTGAAGATGTTGCGAAGAGTATTTTTTACCAACCTGTAAAAAATATCCCTGAGGCTATTGGCGCAGACGACAGGAAAAGACTTGGCGACGCGTATTCAAGCGCGATCAGGGAGAAGATCGTTCCTGCCTACACAAAATTACACGACTTCATCCGCGATGAATATATCCCTGCAACGCGGACGTCGGCGGGCATCAGCGATATCCCCGGCGGAAAAGAATACTATCAGCAGATGATCAGGCTGTACACGACTACTGACCTTACACCGGATTCTATCTTCAACCTTGGACTATCCGAAGTCGCGCGCATCCGCCGTGAAATGGAACGCGTGAAAGATGAGATGAAGTTTAGCGGCGACCTGAATTCGTTCTTTACATACGTAAATGATTCGAAACAGTTTAAACCGTTCAAGACCGATGCCGAAGTGCTAGAGGCCTTCAAATCGATCGGGGTAAAGATCCTGCCAAAGCTCGAGGCCCTGTTTAATACAAAGCCGAAAACCTCCTTCGAGGTCCGGCAGACGGAAGAGTTCCGCGAAATGTCCGCGGCAGCTCAATACAGTCCAGGAGCGCCGGATGGGTCGCGCCCGGGAATATTTTATGTGCCGATCATCGACCCGACGGATTTCAATGTCGCGGGCATGGAGAGCTTATTTCTGCATGAGGCCATACCGGGTCACCACTATCAGATCTCGTTGCAGTCAGAGAATGAAGATCTGCCGCGTTTCAGAAGAACATTGTACTACAGCGCCTACGGAGAAGGCTGGGCTTTGTACACCGAATCATTGGGTCGCGAACTTGGATTGTACACCGAGCCGATCCAGTACTTCGGACACCTCGGCGATGAAATGCACAGGGCCATCCGACTTGTCGTGGATGTGGGAATGCATACGAAAGGATGGACACGTGAAGAAGCCATCCGCTACATGCGCGACAATGAACCGATCTCCGAGCAGGGCGCAACGGCAGAGATCGAGCGGTATATGGCCATTCCCGGCCAGGCATTGTCTTACAAGATCGGTCAGCTAAAGATCCGTGAGTTACGGAAGCGCGCGGAAACACAACTGGGTGAAAAATTCCGGGTCGGGTTGTTTCACGACGAGGTGCTGCGATACGGAAATGTGCCGTTGAGTTTATTGGAGGCCAGGGTGGAGGAGTGGATGAAAAAACAATAGCTGATCCGGTACATGAACCAACCCCCTGGCTGTCAGTCCCCGGGGGTTGATTAGACCGTCAGCAGTATCCGCAGCGCTTCTATGTCAGACTGTTTCATTGGTTTGGTGATCATGTGG
>CBFGXV010000252.1:0-5093 GCA_965652755.1 uncultured Chryseosolibacter sp.
AATGGTCTGATAGCACCAATAACGAGAATAAAATTGCATAACGCGAACGCGCAAGGCCGAGCTGTGGCATGCGCGTGGCAGGCAGGCTCGCAAAGGAACGAGAATGAATTGCATCGCGCAAAGCATCACGCAGAGCTCGCAAGAAATGCAATTGAAATGCAGGCTCGCGCAAAGACGCAGAGCCGCAAAGGATTATTAGAGGCCGCAATTCGCGGAGGGTGCAATATTGGAAGGGACGCATTAGCATCACGCGGAGGCGCAAAGCTCGCCAAGAATAATACAAAAAAGGCAGCAACTCGCTCAGTGAAGTGTTTTCGATGAGCTTTTCTGTGTTTAGATAGTTCATCAGTAAAGAGCTCGCAAAGGATACCTTCGCATTCGCTCGGGCGGCGATTTGCGAATATGTAGTTTCATATTACAATTATCGCATATCAAGCCGCATGCAATTACAGAACGTAATGCGATTCCTATCAACCAGTCCATGGTGCTGTATGCTGTAAGCAGCGAAGCTAAAGCAACCGCATTCAAAAAAACTTTGCGGCTCTGCGACTTTGCGCGCAAAAAACCAGCGAGTAGAGCGGCAAAGCCATTGATTCGACATCGACGAACACAAACGCGTGGATTTCTTACATCCGTCCTCCGGCGCTTTCGGTTTTGGTGTTTCCCTGTCTGGCTTTTTTTCTTATTTTTACCTTAAGCCCCAAAGCCGTGGAAAAAAGCAAGTTCCTGCAAACACTTCAGCGTTACTCCAGCACATCAATTGATGAAGCCCAGGAAATCGCAGCATTGCGCGCGCAATTCCCTTACAGTCAGCTTCTCCAGACACTGGCGGCCCGAACAAGCAAGGATCATGGCCTTCAGCATCAACAGCGCGACCTGCAGATAGCTGCGGTATACGCGGCGGATCGCGCCAACCTGAAAGAACTCATTATCCAGCCCGAAGAGCCTGTCCTGCAAGTGGTTTCGAAACACGTCGACGCCCAGCTTCAAGCCGAGAATACGATCGATTCGGTAGATATGGCGGATGTGGTAATGGATGACCTCGAACGTTTGTCGAGATTGAAAGGCACTTTCGAGAACCTTTTTATGGAGTATCCAAAATCCGCGAAAACCGTCAAAGAAGTTACATTGGTTCCCGACGAAGTGCAAAAGACCATCGCCCATGAGCAGCCGGTCGCAGCGAACCTTATGGCCCAGGGCGAAGCGGAGGCTCAACCCACACAGGAGACGCAAGCCCGGCAGGAGGCTAAATCCAAAAAAGAACGCATCATCGAAATGGCAAGGGCATTGAATACTACCGACGGAATGATCTACCGAAAAAAGAGAAACCGCGACAAAGACGGGAATCCGGTAGATGAGCTCATCACCGAGATCCAGAACTCAAAGGAGGAGATCGTACCTGAGAACGAACGGCAGAAGCAGCAGATCGAGATCATCAATCAATTCATCCGGGTCCAGCCTTCGATCTCTAACCCCAAAGACAGAGTCCCGTCGGCCATCGCGGATCTTAACCCGGTGAAGTCCGGGGAATTTGGCGACAACATTGTTTCCGAAACACTGGTTGAAATCCTTGTAAAGCAAGGCAAGAAAGACAAGGCGATAGAAGTTCTGAAAAAACTCATTTGGAAATATCCCCAAAAAAAGGCTTACTTTGCGTCCCAAATTGAAGATCTGAAGAAGTAAGTTATGTACACGTTCATCATCGGCCTGATCATTTTCTTTGCTATCCTGTTAGTACTTGTAATCCTTGCCCAAAACTCCAAGGGCGGGGGGTTGACCAGCCAGTTCGGCGGCTCGAGCGCAAGCAACATCATCGGTGTTAAGAAGACAGGCGACTTGCTGGAGAAGCTTACCTGGGGCTTTGTAATTGCCATTATGGTGCTTTCACTCTCCACAAGCTTTATCACACCAAACAGCAATCAGGGACCGGGCAACGACATTCTGGATCGCGCTGGTGACCAGGCTCCGGTGAATGTAAATCCGAATTTTAATCTTGATACCACAGAGTCGCAAGCCGTTCCCTCCGACTCCGCGAACTAAAAAGCCATACATATTAGAAGTTAAAGCCCGTCAAAAGCGGGCTTTTCGCTTTTACTTTCGGCTGGATCCGGGCGAATTCCGCCGTACCAGTCATTACTGCCGTCCGGAACAAATCCACGCGATTGTTGCACTGCTGCCAAACATATTAACCCAGGTACACCTTTACGCTGCCTGGGAGATATGTTTCACAAACAATCTTTTGGCAACCGGCATCAGTGTTTCCGTGAATGGGAATTTCATCCGGGAGATCAGCAGGAATGCCGCAGGATTGGGCAAGTCCTTGTAGCGTTTGATAAGATCGAGCTTGATCCTTTCGTATGGATACAGGTGGTGCTTATCGATAACTTCGAGGAACTGCGTATTCAGGCTGCGCAATTGTTCCTTGCTGTCCTCAAATATACTTACCTGGTAGCGATAAACCGTAGTCGCTTTCTCGGGAGGCATCGTAACGAAGAGATACCCTTCATTGGCGTAAAGAGGCGTCACACCAACTGGCGATATCTCGCATTGTGATTCCACATACTCATAGATCACCGTGCCTTCCTTTAGCGACTCCTGGATCTTCGGCAGCGCAAACTCGATGATGGCATCCAGTTCACTCATGATGGCGTCATCTTCCACCAGCTCGCGGTACCGCAGTTCCAGATTCTTGATCTCTTCCGCAGATATTTCTTTTGGAAATGATTCCCGGATAAGGGTTTTGTTCTCCTTAACAGACATGAGGTTTCTGTAGTGGAATATCAGGTCGGCGAGGAACGGATACAGCTCTACTTTGCTGAATGATTTCCGGGCGGATTGAAGGTATGCCAGAAGCAGGTATTTCTTGTATTCAAAGTCAATCAGACCCTGCGTCAACCAATCTTTTGACAGTTTTTCCATATAGACACAATTTCTGAAACAAAATTTACCAGGATTTAGCCGTTATGTCAACCCCCTCGCTTCAAAAAGCGGGCATTGCCGGAGGAACCGGCAGCTTTTATGACAAAAACCTGACAGCCTGCCATTATCCATTGTAAAAACTATGCCTGCTTGGTTCAAATACCCGGGTAAATGTGACATAAGATTGAAAAAATGTCCGTAATTCGCATCTCTTTTCGCCACTGGCATAATTGATGCTCAGCGGGCATGCGAACCCATATGTTTAACCTTAAAAACAATCAATAGTATATGGCAAAAATCAATTTCAAACCAAATGAGGACAGGGTGCTCGTAGAACCCGCTGAAGCTGAAACCAAAACAGCGTCAGGTATCATCATCCCTGACACAGCTAAGGAGAAGCCCCAGAAAGGCAAAATCATTGCCGTTGGTGAGGGATTAAAAGACAAGCCGGTAACCGTCAAAGTCGGCGACAACGTTCTGTATGGTAAATATGCAGGTACGGAAATCAATATCGACGGCAAAGAGTATCTGATCATGCGCAACTCTGACATCTTCGGAATTATCTAATCAATGAACCTTAAAAGTTAAAGAAAATTATGGCTAAAGAAATCACATTTGATACCTCCGCGAGAGATAAGATAAAAAAGGGTGTAGACAAGCTTGCTAACGCAGTGAAAGTTACGCTGGGCCCTAAAGGACGCAACGTCATCCTCGATAAGAAGTTCGGAGCTCCGACCGTGACTAAAGACGGTGTATCAGTAGCAAAAGAAATTGAGCTGAAAGACGCTATTGAAAATATGGGTGCGCAGCTGGTGAAGGAAGTTGCTTCCAAAACCGCTGACGCTGCTGGTGATGGTACAACAACTGCTACTGTTCTTGCACAGTCTATCTACACGCACGGCATTAAGAACGTGGCTGCGGGCGCTAATCCGATGGACCTGAAGCGCGGTATCGACAAGGCAGTTGATGCTGTTGTTGAGAACCTGAGAAAGCAATCCAGGAAACTGAAAGATTCTGCTGAGATCGCACAGGTTGCTACCATTTCCGCAAACAGCGACGAGACGATCGGTAAGATGATCGCTGACGCGATGGACAAAGTAGGCAAAGATGGTGTCATCACCGTTGAAGAAGCTAAAGGAACAGAGACCGAAGTGAAGACTGTAGAAGGTATGCAGTTCGATCGCGGTTACCTCTCCCCTTACTTCGTTACAAATACTGAAAAAATGGAAGCTGATCTCGATCAACCTTTCGTGTTGATCTACGACAAGAAGATCAGCAGCATGAAAGAGTTGCTTCCAATCCTTGAGCAGTCTGCTCAAACCGGAAAACCTCTCCTGATCATCGCTGAAGAAGTTGAAGGCGAAGCGCTGGCTACCCTGGTCGTGAACAAGATCCGCGGTGCACTGCGTGTAGCTGCGGTAAAAGCTCCGGGCTTTGGCGATCGCAGAAAGGCTATGCTCGAAGATATAGCCATCCTCACAGGTGGAAAAGTGATCTCTGAAGAGCAAGGTTTCAAACTTGAGAACGCAACACTTGATATGCTCGGCCGCGCTGAGAAGATCAACATCGACAAGGACAACACCACGATTGTTAATGGCGCAGGTAGCAAAGCTGAGATCCAGGGCCGCGTTGGACAGATCAAAGCTCAGATCGAAACAACTACTTCCGACTACGACAAGGAGAAACTGCAGGAGCGTCTTGCTAAACTTTCGGGCGGTGTGGCAATCCTCTATGTAGGTGCTGCTACTGAAGTCGAAATGAAAGAAAAGAAAGATCGTGTAGACGATGCGTTGCACGCAACACGCGCTGCTGTTCAGGAGGGAATCGTTCCGGGTGGTGGCGTATCTTATATTCGCGCGATTGAAGCGTTGAAAGATCCTAAAGCTATCGGAGCTTCTAACGAAGATCAGGCTACTGGTGTTAACATCATCAGACTTGCGCTCGAGTCTCCGCTAAGGACGATCGCCGAGAATGCAGGCCAGGAAGGTTCTGTTATCGTGAACAAAGTTCGCGATGGTAAGGCTGATTTCGGATACGATGCGAAAGAAAACACTTTCGTGAATTTCTTCGCAGCCGGTATCATTGACCCTACGAAAGTTACGCGTCTCGCACTCGAGAACGCGGCATCAATCGCGGGCATGCTGTTGACTACCGAAGCAGTTGTCTCTGACATC
>CBFGXV010000253.1:0-5063 GCA_965652755.1 uncultured Chryseosolibacter sp.
AAGCAATTCCCTGTATTTTTCATAATTCTCCGGACCCATTATCTTCTTCTGATTATAACTGTCCTCGGGAAGCATATCGAGTGTAATGATATCCGACCTCAGGTCGATGTTGAGGTCAGCAGCGTCCGCCCCCATTGAGAAAAAAGAAACGTGTCCGAAATATTCATCGAGCGCCTCCCTGAAGGTTCCGTCCTTCTGGTTGATATAAAAATAATCTTCCTCGTTGTAGTCATTACTGACGTAAATGTCCGGCCAGTTGTCGTTGTTTGCATCAGTCACAGTCACTCCCAATCCAAAGCCAAGGATGTTATTGATGATGCCCGCCTGCTCGGTCACGTCTGTAAATCTGTCGCCGTCATTGCGAAGCAGTTTGCTTCCCAGCATTGAGTTCCTGCGCTGCTTGAATTCGCCGGATACACGGCTGAATCCTGCGTATTCCTGAGTCGAATGGTTGAGGGAGAACATGTCGAGATCGCCGTCTGCATCGTAATCGAAGAAAGATGCCTGTGTGGAGTATCCCGGATCATCCACACGATACTCGGATGCCTTCTCAGTAAAGGTGAGATCGCCGTTGTTGATGAATAGAAGGTTTCTCCGGTTGTTGGGATCATTAGCGGCAGACCGGCAAACATAGATATCCAGCCAGCCATCGCCATTCACGTCGGCCATGGTGGTGCCCGTGTTCCAGAGGCCTTCTGCCCGCAGCCCCGCTTGTTCCGCCATTTCCTCGAATTCCCAGTTGCCTTTGTTGATATAAAGTTTGCTGGCCACCATGTTGCCGGTGAAGTAAATATCCGGCAGGCTGTCGTTATTGACATCACCGATGGCAACCCCGCCCCCCTGATGAAAATATCCGTATGTTAGTACGTTAAATTCCTCAGATTCTCTTACGAGGTTCTTGAATTTCACCCCTGTCTCATCGGGAGATAACTCGGTAAAGAGCCTGAGGTCCTCCTCCTTGCCGCATGATGATATGACGAGCAAGAATGCGAGAAAACAAATGACTTGGGGCCTGCGCACGATAATCGGATTTGGAGCGAACATAAAGTTCAAAGATAATGATTTAAAAAAAAGAGGCTGCCCTGCGGACAGCCTCTTTCATATAAACATTTTGCTTAAGCTATTCTATAAAAGCTTCTCAGCTTAAGGCTTGGCGTCCCACCACAGTCTTGTGCTGTTCTTGTTTCCGCCTTTGTTAGTCAGTTCTGAAAGCTGCGTTGCCGCTGTCACAGCTGCGTTATTGTTACTGTATTCGCTATCCACAAATACCAACCTTCTCATCATCTGGTTGGCAGGAACATCTGAGTTCTCAGAGTTCAGGCGAGGGTAAAGCTTCGGATATCCGGTCCTGCGGGCTTCAGTCCAGGCTTCCACACCATCCGGATACAGCGCAAGCCATTTCTGCGTGATGATCTGCTCAAGTTGTCTTTCTTTGCCACCACCTGCCTCAAACGCAACGGGGATGGTAGACAATGCAGGAGTTGCGTACGCGTCGTTTGTGGGAATAGGTGTCGCCGTGCTGGCGATATACGCGGCGATCTCGGCAGCTGATGCAGCAGTGCGCTCTTTCATTGACATCTCGATACCCTTGTTGTATAGTTCGGCGGCTGTTCCACCCATCGCCCAGTTCTCGAGAGCGCCTTCCGCACGAAGGAAGTAAACCTCTGATGCTGCCATGATGCGGATCGGTGCGCCTGCAGCGCTTCCACCTCGACCGACGTTCAGGAATTGAACACCCATGTCGGAATTAACGCGGTTCAGCGTTGCGCTGATGTTGCCTTTTGCATAACCATTTCTCAAGCCTTCGTACAGACTTCCGTCGCCGTCAGGATCCTTCTCAGCCTGAGTGATCGTTCCATCGCTGTTGAGATCAACGCCGATAACGGGGCTAAAATACTGTGGCATGCGAGGATCGTTATAACCTTTCAGTACGCTTTCCATTGCAGCGCTCATCCGGAATTCTCCCCAGTCTGTGATCGTCCAGTAAGGGTTTCTTGAGTTGATAGTCGGCGTGAGCATGGCGTTCTGATCGTTTGTCGTCATGACGCCACCCGCAACTGCTTTTTCAGCTTCGGCCTTCGCGAGGTTGGGATCCACATATTTGCAACGTATGGCCAGGCGTAGCCTGAGTGAATTGGCAAACACAAGCCATTTGTCAACCTTACCTTCGTAGACCTGGTCATGGCTTGCAAAAGCTGACCCGCCCGCATTGGCTTTCAACACGGCCACAGCTTCGTCAAGTGTTGTAAAGAAACTGCGATAGATCGACTCCTGTGTATCATAGGCAACTGTATTCTGCTGGTTACCGAACTCAGAATAGATGATCGGTCCCCAATAGTCTGTGATCCGGTGATATGCCTGCACTTTCCAGATCTTCGCTAATGCGTTTTCGATCGGAAGATTGTTTGCGGCAGAGTAATCCTCCACAAATTTGATTTGCGGTGCGGTAGTGCTGTAAAATTCGACCCACGCGCCGTTGGACCAACCGCCCACCTGGATGTGACGATCGGAGTCAAAGTTTACCTGTGTGTTCGCGAAGTATTGCGCGTAAAGGTCGCCGAACAAGCTTTGATATAACTGAAACGCACCGGCATCACCTTTCATACCGCGGAATTGCGACTGGGCAAATGCCTGTCCGAGCAAAGATGCGTTCACATTGGACGCAATGATTGCATCGGGTCGTGTGTTCAGTTCTTCGAAATCCTTGGTACAGCTATTAAAGAGAATAGCTGTAAAAAGCAGAACCGTTGAATATTTTATGATTTTCATATGACTCATTCATTTATAAATTAGAAGCCGAGGTTCAGGTTAAATCCATAAGACCGGGCAGTTGGAGGTCCAAAGGCATCATATCCCCAGGCTGCTGTGCCTGTACCCACCGTCACATCCGGATCAATATTTTTTGCTTTGTTAGATATGAAGAACAGGTTTCTGCCAACAAACGATATGCTCACTTTTCGGAACGGTGAGTTCCCCAGCACAGATGACGGCAGGGAATAACCCAACACCGCTTCTCTGAAGCGAACGTTCGAAGCATCCACCGTGAACATTTCACCAACAGGTGCATTACGGCCACCAACCTTTAACCAGAACGCCTGAGCAGTAATAGGTATGTCATTGGCAGGTAGCGCAGTGCCTTCAGCTTCCGTTCCATCTCCGATTACAGCAGTTTCGTTCTCGTAAAAGTTCTCGCCGAAAACCAGGCCACCTTCGCGACCTTCAAGTGTTTCTTCGGTCAGACCATCGGCATAGATAATCGCATTTCCAAGGGATGAGATACTTCCGCCTTTCCGGATGTCGATCAGGAAGCTAAAGCTGAAGTTCTTGTAGGTAAACGCATTATGAATACCTCCCAGCCAATCCGGGTTGTAGTTTGCTACCTTCACAGTAAAGCCAGGAGTCACGCGAGGCAAGCCAGTAGCTGCATCGATGAGCACGCGGCCTTGTGAGTCTCTCAGCAATCCTCTTGAATATACTTCACCGAAAGGTTTGCCTTCTTCAATCCTGAAACGACGCAGGAAGTCTGAACCGATCTCAACGCTTTTGCGGTCTTCATGGATCGTCTTGACAAGGCTGTTATTCTTGGCAAAGTTCAACGTGATATCCCAGTTGAAATCCCTTCCGGCGATTGGTTTGCCTGTAAGCGTTAATTCAACACCGTTGTTTTGCACATCACCACCGTTGACAAAATATGTCGACGCACCTGATCCCACGGGAAGAGATAGCGTAAAAAGTTGATTCTCAGTATTTGTCTTGTAATAAGTGAAATCCAGGCCTAACCGGTTGAGAAAGAACCGTACATCAGCACCCAATTCCAGTGACTTGGTGAACTCTGGAACCAGGTTCGGGTGAGGAAGCGTGCTGCTCAGTGTCAGGTATCCGCCTTTTCCACCAGCAGACAGCGCCGCTGTTCTTTGCAACTGATAAGGAGAAGTTCCGTTACCTGTTTCAGCAAATGAAGCTCTCACTTTAGCAAAAGAAAGGAATGCAGGCATCTCGGTGAGGTCGGAAACTACGATGTTCAAACCAGCCGAAGAATAAGGGATTGACCAGTTTTCAGGAGCCAATGTCGAGCTCCAGTCGTTGCGGTGTGTAAGGTCTACGTAGACAGCATTCTTGAATACAACCTGGGCAAAGCCGTACAATGAGTTGTTATCGGATGCACCACCAACGTCATGCGTTGCCAGCACCTGTTGTGTATTGCCTAAAGCAAAGAAGTTCGGTACCGTAAGACCCGGACCTGTGTTAGCTGAAAGGCCGGAGTTGCGATTCCTTCGCGCGTTACCACCCGCGTTCAGGTTGAACGACCAGTTGTCGTTGATCGTCTTATCATAGGTGATCAGGAAGTCACTGTTCCATTCGTAGCTGTCAGATCTCCCTTGCGAGAAACGACCATTTTGCGCGATGATATAAGTATCGTTGTATAAACGAGTATCATTCGATCCAAAGGAGCGATCGATAGCAGAACGTCCGAGGATGCTCAGGTCTTTCGTTAGCTGATACCGGAGTGAAGCAAGCGCGATTACGCGATCGGTGATGTCGAGCTTGAGGTTGCGGTTGATCGTCCAGTAAGGGTTAGCACCGCCGTTGGATCCCACGTTCCAGTAGTTCTGGCGGATGACACCTTCGGCGTTCAGGTACTGAAATCTTTCGATGTCCTCTGTCCTGATGTTGCGGGGCAACCGGTACGCATGTCGCATCGGGTTGTCAAAGCTCTCGCCCTGGGCCAGCTGATTTTCAATATCCTCGCGGATATAATTCAGTTTCGCATCCAGCGTGAGCTTGTCAGTCAACTTATTGGTGAGACGTAAATTGATGTTGTGACGGGTCAGCTCATTCGTCGGCACAACACCTTTTGCATCAGTATAAGTGTATGAGAAATAAGTCTGGCTCTTTTCATTTCCTGTTGTGATAGCCAGCGTCGTGGCGAAGTTCTTACCTGTCTGGAAGAAATCCCTCACGTTATCCGGCTGCGGTGAAAAAGCATATTCAGTAACCGGTCTGTTTGGATCGGGAGACCAATGTGCCACGGTGCTTCCATCCATTTTCGGACCCCATGCGGT
>CBFGXV010000254.1:0-5055 GCA_965652755.1 uncultured Chryseosolibacter sp.
TGGTGCTCAGCGGTTGTTCATCAGGCAAAAGCACTTTTGAACGCGGAAACTATTACGAGGCGGTTATCACTTCGGTCAACCGTCTGCGGAAAAACAACGACCACAAAAAATCTGTGGAAACACTGCGGCAAGCCTACCCCCTGGCCGTGGCCTTTTATGAGGATCGCGCTAAAACATCACTCTCCTCTGCAGAGCGTTTCAAGTGGACGGAAGTAGTGAAGTCGTACTCCTTCATCAACACGATGTATGATGAGATCAAACGATGCCCGGGCGCATTGGCGGTTATCCCCAATCCTGTAAATTATTTCGGAAAATTGCAGGAGGCGCGACAAAATGCGGCCGAGGAACATTACGCCGCCGGCATACTGGCCCTTCAGGGCAAGACGCGGGAAACGGCAAAACAGGCCTACGGATATTTCAAGATCACTAATGACTATGTGCCTGGCTACAAGGAAGTCAACGACTACATGAAGGCAGCGCTCGACGCAGCCACCGTGAAGATCGTGGTTGAGCCTATACCAGTCCATTCCAGAGCGGTTGGGGTAAGCGCAGAATTTTTCAACGACAAGATCTCCGAGTTCGTACACGCTGCGCCAATCAGTGAGTTCGTGAAGTTCTACACCCGCGCCGAAGCAAAAAAAGTAAAACTTAGTCCGGATCACATCATCCAACTGGAGTTTGACGAGTTTACCGTGGGCCAGGTCTACAAACACGAAAAGGAATTACAGCTTACGAAAGACAGCGTGGTGATGGGAACGTACATCACTCCTACTGCCTCGGGTACCCAAAACCAAAACAATAACACTGCCACCAACGGCACGAACAGGACAGGACTGGTGACATCCGGGACAGGTGTGGTAGCTTCTACCGGCACGCCGGTCAATACGACGTCCCCTATTACATCGAACACGCAAAACTCAACAACCGAAAACGAAAGGGCCGCAAAAGAACTCGCTGAAAAACGGATGCGTGAACAACAGGAAGCTGAAAAAGCACTGGCGGACAAGTTGCGGGCTGAAAGGGAAGCCGCGGAAAGGGAACGCGCAGCACGTGAGGCCGCCGCGGCCAAGGCAGCCGAAGAGAAAGCGATAGCGGAAAGGGCGCTTGCTGATAAAGCGCTGGCCGATAAAATAAAAGCTGAAAAAGATCAGGCAGAGAAAGCACGGCTCGAAAACGAGCTCGCTGAAAGAATAAAGGCGGAGAAAGAAAGAGCGGCGCGCGAACAAGCCGAAAAAGAACGGCTTGCAAAGGAAGCGGAAGCAAAAGCAGCCAAAGAAGCCGCAGACAAGGCAGAAGCGGACAGGATCCATGCGGAAAAGGCGCGACTCGAGAAAGAAGCTGCGGAAAAATTGAAGGCGGAAAAGGAAAAGGCTGAACGCGAACTAGCCGAGAAAGAACGCGCAGCTAAAGAAGCAGCGGACAAAGCTCTCGCAGCAAAGGAAAAAGCAGACAAGGAAAAAGCGGAGAAGGAAAAAGCCGATCGCGAGAAAGCTGAAAAGGAAAAGGCCGACAAGGAAAAGTCAACCAAGGCGAAGCTCGTTGATCCTTCCATCAATAGCGAAGACACGCTCAACGTCACCGATCCCGTTACTATCTGCCATATCCCTCCGGGAAATACCCTGAACACGCGCACACTGCGCATCAACCGCTCAGCTCTAAAAGCGCATCTGGCGCATGGCGACAGCGAAGGAACATGCGATGGTGATCAGAAAGAAGACAAAGGAAAATCCGGCGGAAATCCTCCGGGGAAACCTGCTGAAGAAATGAAAACAAAGCCGGGCAATAACAAAAGCAAGAGCACCGGCGCGTCATCCAAGGCAGCCAATAAAACACAATCGTACTCTGTCCTGCACCATGCAGAGCCTGTGATGATCGCCTCTGCGAACAATGATCCTGACCACTTCCTGCGTTATCTGGATCTGAATACTGCTGAAGCCGATACCAACAAGGTCTATGGCACGGTGAAGGCTACATTGTATCATTACACAAAGACCACCACATCAAAAGGTATCGTTAGTTTCCGCATCCTTGACGCAAAGACCGGCGCGCTTCTTTCTGCAGAGAAAATGCCGGGTGAATTTGTCTGGAAATCTGAGTGGGCGACTTTTAATGGTGACGAACGCGCGCTGTCCGCAGAGCAATTAAAACTCAGCAAGCAGAAGGAGCTTCCCGCTCCCGCCTCGCAGGATCTGTTCATCGAGTTTACACGCCCTATCTACGATCAGATAACAACCAAGATCAAGGATTTCTATAAAGGTTATTAACGCAGTTGTTCTTTGGTTGCTGGATCTTGATATTTACTGTAAGATCCAGCAACCTTTTATTTTCCATCCCCCAGAACCAATCCACATGTACCGACTCCTGTTTGCATTTATCCTGTTGACATTCTTTCAGTGTCATCCGAAACCCGATCCGCTTTTCGACGGAAAGACATTCAGCGGTTGGGAAGGCGATACCACCAACACCTGGAGGATACAGGACCATGCGCTCACGGGTGGGTCGCTGGAGCGGACCGTTCCGCACAACGACTTTTTATGCACGCGCGAGCGGTATTCCGACTTCGTGCTCCGATTAAAATTCAAGCTTCAGGGCAACGGAGGATTTATCAACGCAGGGGTCCAGTTTCGCAGTGAGCGATTGCAGGATCCTGCCTACGAAATGACCGGCTATCAGGCTGATCTCGGTGATGAATACTGGGGGAGTCTTTACGACGAATCGCGGCGCAACAAAACACTGGCAGCGCCGGACTCCGCCACCGTTCTAAATATCCTGAAGCGCGACGAGTGGAACGATTACGAGATCCGTGCAGAAGGAAATCGCATACGACTTTACATCAACGGCATGCAGACAGTAGACTACACAGAGAGCGATGGATCTATTCCCCAGAGCGGGTTGATTGGACTGCAGGTGCACGGCGGTGGCAAGGCGCTCGTGCAGTACAAAGATATTACGCTGGAAAAACTCGATTGATCTTACCTCACTATGCAGATATAAAAAAGGACGCGAGCTGACGCGTCCTTTTTTGTTGTGCTTCTGTGCTCTTACTTGATCGCTACCGGCACCTCTACATTTTCCCAACGCAGTGTGAATCCTTTGTCGGTGACATCATAGGCAAGGCGCTCTGTCAGAGACGACGACTTCTTCGGTTTTACCTTGACAGTCAATGCATCCTGCGCTTCTTCGCGCGATGTAGCTCCACCCCTTTTCACACCCCATTGACCAGTCTGTTTGTTGAAGATGATCGTCCACTCCTTCTCATTGGGAATTGCGTAAAGACTGTACTTCCCAACCGGCAATGTTTTGCCTTCAACCTTGATATCCTTGTCGGTTTCAAACAGCGTTGCTTCGTTGGCACCAGCGCGCCATACCTGGCCATAAGGAAGCAGCTCGCCGAAGATCTTTCTGTTGTTCACCGCAGGGCTGCTGTAGTTGATGGTAATCGTGGCTCCGTTGACTTTCCCGGTGGCCGTTTTTGGCGGACTAGGTCTGTTGGCTTTGTCGCCCTGAGCCCATGTAAGTGACGACATCAGCAATCCGGCCAATACCAGTACAACAGTACTTTTGATCTTTGTGTTATTCATATGAATTTGGTTTAATGGATTCGTTGTAATACTCAAGGAAGCGATCTGCATGTAAATATGAATATAACGCAACAAACGAAAATTCGGATGAGACAAAAAAAACTTTTCGTCAGGATTCCGCAGGACTGCGTAAAAGCAGATGAATTGCACGAAGGGATCAGCCTGTGTGCAAATCATCGACATGTTTAACGAGCGGCGAATTGTTAACGATGTGTTAACATACAGGACTTGTGATTGCATTGCAGCCGGATCAACGATGACAACAGCAGCTCCGCCTGTGCATCGTCCTACTGCGCTAAAAGGCGCACGGCCTCCTCGTTGCCCTGCTGGACCGCGAGATCAAGGGCGGTGAGTCCGCGCTGTTCCGTGATCTCTTTGTTTGCACCATGTCTGAGCACAACTTCCACTAGCTTGTTCCGGCCAAATAAAGTAGCAAACATCAGGGCCGTGCCTCCATTGCCATGCTGCATATCCAGGCTCGCCCCATGCGCGATGAGAAGCTCTGCAATCTCCTCGTAGCCTTTGAAACACACGCCCATCAGCGCAGTATTTCCACCAAAATCCTGTGCGTTGACATCCGCATGCGCTTCGACCAGAATCTTCGCAGCATCAAGCTGTCCGTTGTAAGACGCGATGATCAACGGGGTGTATCCGCGGGCGTCCTGTACATTTACATCTGCTCCCGAAGCAATGAGCTCCTTTAATGCCAGCGTATCACCTTGCCTGGCCGCGTTGAATAAAAGGTCCGATGTCTTCATAACGTTTTCGTCTGTAATTAGAAACAGATTCCCGGAGCGGCCGGGAATCTGTTAAAGTGTTTTCATTGGGATTATCCCGATCTTAATACGGTTTTCCTTCTTTGGAAACTTCTTCGGCTTTCTTCACTGCTTTGTGCGATTCCGTCGATCCGACAGGTCCTTTGTCGGGCATCATGGCTGCAGACTTCCTGATGGATTCCGCCACTCTCTTACCGTAGTCTGCATCACACTGCGTGAGCATCTCCACCATCTTGTCCTGGATCTCTTTGCGCGCGGACGCAAGAGTGTTCCCGAGATTTTTGATCAGGTCTTCGCGCTCCCACTCCTCCAGCTTGCGGTATGTTTCGCCTGCCTGTTTGAAATTATTTTGCCTGCTGATCTTCTCCCGCACGAGCGCAGCATTGTAATGAGGCGTGTGGTCTTTCTTCGTCTTCGGCGCCTCCTTTAATCCATTCATAGACGATGGCTCGTAGTTGACGTGGGGATTAACACCCTCGACGAGATCCTGCCGATACGCCATTTGTCCGTCGCGCTGATTGGTCGCCACCGCCCTTTTTGGAGCATTGATGGGAAGCTGAAGATAATTTGTCCCCACCCTGTAACGCTGTGTGTCTGAATAGGAGGATATTACTGAGCTTCTCATCGCGCACGGGGCGAGCCTGGATATGCAGCATGGCAATGGCGGCACGGCCCTGATGTTTGCTACTTTATTTGCG
>CBFGXV010000255.1:0-5036 GCA_965652755.1 uncultured Chryseosolibacter sp.
AGTACCGCCTCAATTTCTGGCATACCAATGAGTGGTCGGTCGTCACCAATCCCAAGTCACTCGAGAAGCCGCTGAAACCATACGAGCTCGAGGTGGATTGGATGAGATATGCGGCAAGCGGGCACTGACGATACCATCAAATTTAATTTTATCGTTATTCGTCATCCGGAAGAAATTAAATAACTTTTCAAGCGTGAAGTCTGCATCACCTTGGATCTTGATGAACGCGGGAGTCATCCTGATGATGCAACGATTTGCTTCCGCGTTACTATTTTTCTTCCCTGGCACAGCGAAGCGGCATTAAATCTCCTGCGTATTTTTCAGATTCAATTCATCCGATGCTTTACTCAGATTAACGCCCTATGAGCCTTCTCCAGTGATATTTAATTATTTCGCTCCGGGTTTACAGAATGTTATCAGGAGTTTTTATCTTCATTGCAACCTAAATGAAATCTATTATGATGAAGAAATTTCTAGCATATCTGGCGGCGGGCTCTCTGTTCATTGGGTCCTGTACAGAGAATGAATTATCGGAGGGACAGAACAACATCCAGAGCCAGGATGTTTCAACCAGAATGTGCGCTGCAATGGAAGTTCTGGAGGCGCAGCTGAATGCCGATCCAAAGTTACGGCTAAAGATGGAGTCGATCGAATCCCATACGAGGGAGGTCATTGCCTCCGGCCGTTTGAATAGCCAGGGAAAGATCGAGATCCCTGTAGTCGTGAATGTGATCTACAGAACAAGCGCGGAAAATATCTCCAACCTGCAGATCCAATCACAGATCGATGTATTGAACGAAGATTTTAACGCAACAAACACAGACGTAACCAGTACTCCTTCGCTGTTTGAGGGATCTGTTGCCGACATCGACGTTCAGTTTGTGCTCGCTGCTGTACAGCGGAAATATTCAAACAAAAGGAGCTGGGGCACGAACGATGCCATGAAGTATTCCAGCAAAGGTGGAATAGATGCGACCAACCCGACAGAAAATCTGAACATGTGGGTCGTCAATAAGATGACCTCGGGCGGCGGTACCATACTTGGCTACGCGCAATTTCCCGGAGGCAACCCCGCCACTGACGGAGTTGTGATTGGACATAATTTCTTCGGAAGGGTTGGCCGAGTATCCGCGCCCTTTGATAAGGGAAGAACTGCGACGCATGAGGTCGGTCACTGGATGAATCTTCGCCACATCTGGGGCGACGCAACCTGTGGCACGGATCACGTCAGTGATACTCCCCAGCATAACACTTACAACTTCGGTTGCCCCTCCTATCCGCACAGGAGTACTTGCTCCGGATCACCTGTTGAAATGACGATGAATTACATGGACTACACCGACGACGCATGTATGTTCATGTTTACGGAAGGTCAAAAAGGCCGCGCCGTATCGACGTTCGTTGCCGGTGGCCCTCGCGCGAGCTTTGCAGATTAAATGAGCTCGGAATAAAAAAAAGGCTGTCCTCGCAAGGCAGTCTTTTTTTTTGTTCGCAATGTTAGCGAAGCGTCGAACCGTCCGCGCATGCGCTCGGCCACCTTCCCTTATCGGAGCCGTTGTGCGGGGCTGGGACTTTTAAATCGGTGGCGCAGATCATTGTTATACTCGATCGGTTCTTTGAAACAAAGCCGCAAAGGTGACGACGCGTGCGGCCCCATCTGAGCTGGCCTTCTACCTGGACTTTCCAAATCTGAACCCGACCACCAGCTCTGTGTATTTCTCAATTATCTTTCCTGTCTCCTGGCAAGCATCAATATACCACGACCTTTCGTCAGGTACGTTCCAATCATCTTCAAGACCGGTGCGGTAAAGATCTGTCATCGACCGGCTGAGCCGGTAACTCACCTGGAACCGTTTGTATTTCATTCCTAACTCAAGGCGTCGGAATATGCTGTTCTTCTCTCCATAATCCGTCACATCGCGGCTATCTCCATAGCTTGTCACTTGCGGCGGAGCAAGTACGTCATCGTTAAGGGTCACCTCTGTATATTTTTCGGCCAGCGTTGATTTCGTCAGCGTGTTGTGGCAAATGCCAAGTCCTAAGAAAACTTTCCAGTCCTCCACCAGCGGAAACGGCTGCCAGTTAAGATGAAGGGTAACGGGAATTTGCAGATATTCTGACCTCAGGTCGGTTATGCGCTGAGTATAAAAATTCAACGCCGTGTAGGAGAAATTACCAGAATAATAGAAACCATTCTTCAAATAACTTGCGCCTGTTGCCAGGGAGAGGTACATGCGCCCGGACCGTCCCGATTTCAGCGCAAGCTCAATCTCTGCTCCCGCCACCAGGAACGTTCCGCCATTCTCATACAGGATACCATCGTATATCTTCGTTGAATTCATCCCCGCAAAAGGAATAATGTTCACCTGTGCTGCGGCGATGTGGGAAAGTCCCAGGATGACAGACAAGATCACTTTCTGCTTCATTTCCCTAACATGATAAATGCGCCCCAATAATAAGGATCGGAATATTTTTTTCGCAACACCATTTGTGCCTTGCGGAAGGCGGATTGGTTCTCGTCCGGACTCCAGTGATGGTAAAACTCACTCATCAGCAGCGCGGTGGCTTCGTCATCCACTTTCCACAATGACATCAGTAAATTGTTTGCGCCGGCAACAATAATGGCGCGCTGCAGCCCGTATACTCCTTCACCGTTACGGATTTCCCCAAGGCCTGTATCGCAGGCAGAAAGGACTACGAGACTTGTGTTGTCGAGGTTAAGGTTGGTGGCTTCGTAGGCAGTGAGTATCCCATCTTCTGTTCTGTCTTTGTCCTGGTTTCTTACGCCAGCCATGACCAGTCCGCTACGGATCATCGGGTTCACAAGGCTCGCGGTATCCTCCACAAAAAACCCATGTGTGGCAACGTGGAGGATTGAAGGGCTCCTGACAGCCTTAACATTTTCCTCCAGCGCTTCAACTCCTTTAAATGTCTGCACGTCAACACCCCTGGATTCTAATGCGCGTTCTATTGTATTGATTTCTGTCTCGGTGCCAGGCAGATCGGAAAACTCCTGATCCCGGAAATCCGAGAGTTCATCTGTCAGTACATTTCTTGTTCCGTAAACCGACGACGTCGTTTGACTTGCAATTGCCTGCACTTGCTGCATATCGTAAGCAGGCCGTCCGAATAGAATGCCGACCGCATTAGCTCGTGTTTGCTTACGCGGTTTCAAGAGGTCGCCCGTATTCGTAAGGTAGCTTATGTCCGTCTCGTCCAATAGGAATTCTTTGCTCAGCGGATTCTGAAGCGTGTTCAGATTAATTTGATTGAACACCCCGTCGGGTGACAGATAAATCTTTTGCACATCTTTCAGCTGTGCTTTGAATGGCGACCAGAATTTGTCATAAGTGAGGTCATTACCTGTACGAGCCATAATGGAATTGCGATAGTACGGAAGGAAGCGTTTCTCCATCTGTTTTCCATCCGGCAGGAAAATGCATTTCGGCGTTTTCGAATCCGATTGTATGACCAGTGCGACATAGACCGTTGAATCGGTAAGTCCGCCGTTACTGCCGTAGTTGTTTTTTACTTTTTTGCTTACCGTGTTGATCCGCACGATCTCGATGGCCGCCTCCCGGCTCTTCAACACGGCTTTTACCTTCGTCCAGTCTGGAGGATCTTCAGTGCCGCGAAATAGATTTGATCGGTTGTTGATCTCCTTTTCAAGGTTCTCAATCTTTTTCTCCAACGAGTCGATTGCGTTAACAGCGTTCTTATTGAAATAGGTGCTGGACAATTGCGACTTTGACTCTTCCCACAAGCGAAGTTTTTCTATCAGGTCGCTGTCATTACTTTGGATGATCGCATTTTTGATCTTGTTCGTCTCGTTAAGTAAAAGCGCTTTTGTGTTCAGCGCATTGTTATACATTTCTTCAAAAAGGACGTGTCCACCCGCAGAAGAGTAATTATCAAGGGCATAAGCATTGAACAGGTTAAAATCGCTCTTCAAGGTATTATAGAATTGCTCCTTTTCGTACTCACTCATGGCGACAAAATTCCGCGCGATGTGGTCCCGGTACGATCTGATCAGGCGCAGGAAAGCATCATTTGATTCGTTAATGTTGCCCTGATACCAGTAGAGCAGTGCTTGAGTTTTCAGAAGTTTAAACTTCACATCGGAAGATTCTATCCCGGGCGAATAGTATTCCAGCGCCCGGTCGAGATAGTCCTGCGCTTTGCCATAATTGTCCTGCAGCAGATAATACCTCGCTTTAAGCTCCATGATCCTCGATACTTCGAGGTTTCTGCCGATACGTGACGCAAACTTTCCTATGCCAGACGCGGCAACTGAAAGCTGATTTATATATTTCCACGCTTCATCAAATCTTCCCTGTGAAAGGCAAATCTCGGAAAGATCGCTGAGATAGAGGCGGGCAATATTATCATAATCAAACGACGTTGACGTCGCGCGCGCGAGTACCTTTTCAGCTTTATTAAACGCCTGATAGGTTTTTTGCTCGTCACCTTTGAGAAAGTACAATGAGCCAAATCCAACGAGAGGCTGGACCCGATGAACGCTGCGCACCGGGAACATCGCCTCCCGCAACACCTGGCTTTCATTGAACACAGCTTCGGCCTTGCGCAGGTTGCCGGTTCGCAGATAAAAATAGCCGAGCTTTTCAAAACAGTCGTACATAGTTCCGTAAAAACTCAATGCCGCCCTGGCTGGTCGGGGTCTCCGCTCGCGGACGTTGGCTGTAAGCGAGAGGAGAAGGTTTTCGGCTTGCGCATACGCGCCTGTGCGGACATACAAGTCCGCCAGGCGCAAAGAAAGTATGAAGCGCAGCTTGATAAATTTGTCCTTGCTTTCGGGAATGGACGGGAGGATCAGTTCAATTTTCGCAATTGCTTTTTCCGGGTCGGCTGTCGCGCTGATGCGACGAGACTCCCTGTAAAGTTTGGGGAAATGTATGGCCTTTTGTGCGCGACACGTCAGCGTGCTCATCATACCGGTTATTGCAAGCAATATGATGGCCGCGCGTTTCATTTTATGCGCACACCGCCTTTAAAGCCCATAATGCTGAAGTCGGAAA
>CBFGXV010000256.1:0-5026 GCA_965652755.1 uncultured Chryseosolibacter sp.
TAGTGGTCAATCGTGAGTGGTCAGTCGTGAGTGGTCAGTTGTGAGTGGTCAGTTGTGAGTGGTGAGTTGTCAGTTTGAGAATTTATTGCAAGGACAGTGGTGAGTTGTGAGTCTGTCCATACGCGTGTCGGTTATTAATGTTATGGACGAGTTTGGGTGACAAAGGACCGAAGGTTGGTTTTCAGCAGGAACCACAGCACGCTCGCCCTCGTACAACTGATGGCGCAATCGTTTTGTGAAACGTGACAAGCGTAAATGCCGCACGCCCTTCTGACCACTCACCACTCACTTCTCACTTCTCACCACTCACCACTCACCACTGACGTCAATCAATCACGATTCAATGACATACGACATCTCCCCCTCCTTACCATCCATCAATTGTACGCCGAGCTTTTTCAGGTCATCCCTGATCTTGTCGGACAGTGCGTAATTGCGGTCTTCGCGCGCTTTTTTCCGCAGGTCGATCAGCACGTGCAGCACGCTGTCGAGCAACCTTTCATCCTGGGAGACCTCGTCCTTTAACCCGAGCACATCTTCCATAAAATCGATGTACGTGCTCTTGAAAAGATTGAATGTTTCCGCATCGACTACGAGGGTGGAGACGTTGCCTGATTTGAAATCATTGATGCGCGATGCCATTTCGAAAAGCACGGCGAGCGTTTTGGCGGTGTTGAAATCGTCGCCCATGTTCTCAAAGCACTCGTTAACAAGTCGCCTGAGCTCCGCTACTTTTTCATTATCAATATTGCGCGGAGCTGTGGCGGGTTCCATGACCTTCACAGCTTTCAATGCCTGGTTGAGTTTCCTGTATCCTTTTTCCGCGGCTTGTAATGCTTCGTTCGAAAAATCCAGTGTGCTCGAGTAATGCGACTGCAGCATGAAGAATCTGACAGTGCACGGTGAATATCCCTTGTCGAGCAGTTTGTGGTTTCCGGAAAACAATTCCTGCGGAAGAAAAGAATTTCCCAGGGACTTGCTCATTTTTTGTCCGTTCACCGTCAGCATATTGGAATGGATCCAATACCGGACAGGTGGTTTGCCATTGGCGCCTGTGGCTTGAGCAATCTCGCATTCGTGGTGCGGGAATTTCAGGTCCATACCGCCGCCGTGGATATCAAATGTGTCGCCGAGATATTTTGTGCTCATGACGGTGCATTCGATGTGCCACCCCGGAAATCCGTCGCCCCACGGCGAGGGCCAGCGCATGATGTGTGCGGGAGATGCTTTTTTCCACAGCGCGAAGTCGATCTTTTCCCTTTTCTCGTCCTGGCTGTCGAGTTCCCTTCCGCTTTCCATAAGCTCGTCGATCTTTCTTCCGGAAAGAATGCCGTAAGGATATTTGTCGTTGTATTTCTTGACGTCGAAATACACTGAGCCATTGACCTCGTACGCGTACCCTTTCTCCAGTAGGCGTTCCGTTATTTCGATCTGTTCGACGATATGGCCCGTAGCGGATGGTTCGATGCTTGGCGGCTGGATATTGAACTGCCGCATTACTTCGTGGAAGTCTTCGGTGTATTGTTTCACCACTTCCATCGGTTCAAGTTGCTCGATGCGCGCCTTCTTTGCGATCTTATCTTCGCCTTCATCCGCATCGCTCTCAAGGTGGCCGACGTCGGTGATGTTGCGCACGTACCGGACCTTATAGCCGAGATATCGGAAGTAGCGCGCGATGATGTCGAATGTGAGGAATGTTCGCGCATTGCCGAGGTGTACTTTATTGTAGACTGTCGGGCCGCAGACGTACATCCCTACTTTTCCCGGGTGTATGGGTTCGAATTTTTCTTTTTTCCCCGAGAGGGAATTGCTGATGTAGAGGGGATATTGGTCGTACCGTTCCATATGATTCAAGGGGGCGAAATTAAGGATTTATATCAAGATGGGAGAATGGTGATGTGCTGATGTATGGCCCGCGCGCACATAAAGTTTAAGATCAACCCCATGGTTAGCGGGTCAGGACATTCTTTATGAACTGCTGCTTCGGTAGTACTATTCGATAGCAATGTTTTTTTTAAGCGGTACTCGTGCGGCGGCAATATCCGGATTCGCCGAATCCTAGGGGTAAGGTAACGACGGTTCAGAGGTAATTTAGCGGCCGCGGGTGTTGGCGCACACACAAAGCGGGAGAAATAAGTGTATGAGATACGGTTTTGCAAACGATTGCGACATTGATTTCTAAAAAATTTACGCCGTTTTGGCTATAAATCACATGAAATCTTTAATTTCGGGTTAGGTCCCCTAGGGAGAAGTTTAATCTGACTCGCTATTATATACAGAATGAAATTTGCCGAAACCCCGCTGGAAAGATCCTTTTCATATCTCTTTTCATGTTTAAGACGACGTTCAGGCCCCGCACCCGGAATGACGCTCATAAGTTTTCGTTCTTTAATAGTCAACTAAAATTACAACAATAAGTGATGGTGGAGCTTGAACTTGAATAATGGTCCTGTTGGTACCAGGTGCCTGACGGGCCGCAAACGATAATCTCAATTAATTAAGAATTCAAAATTTTACTAAACCCAAATAAATATGAAACAACGATACCCAATTTTTACCCTGGTGGTGTTGTTTGTGCTCGGGAGCCTCACGGCTTTTGCACAACGCAATGTCTCGGGGAGAGTGACAGACGCCGGCGGCAATGGCATGCCGGGCGTGAACGTAATTGTCAAAGGAACATCGACTGGAACAACCACTGATGCTACCGGAAACTATACGATCAGTGCCGAGCAGGAAGCCACTACCCTTGTATTCTCATTTATCGGTTACGCTACTCAGGAAGTAGAGATTGGCAACCGAAGCACTGTTGATGTCAGCATGAGCGAAGACGCCCGCGAGTTGGGCGAAGTCGTCGTTACTGCTCTTGGTGTTGAGCGCGACGTTAAGTCACTGCAGTATTCAATGACTCAGGTGAGCGGAAGTGATTTTCAGGAGGCGCGCACCAACAACCTCTCCAATCAGCTTGCCGGACGTGTTGCAGGTGTGAACGTGAGTCAGATCGCCGGCGGTCCTGCCGGATCTTCCCGCGTTATCATCCGTGGTAACAAGTCATTGCTCGGAGGCAATCAGCCCCTGTACGTGGTTGACGGGATCCCGATGGACAACTCAGGATTCGGACAAGCCGGTATCTGGGGAGGTCGTGATCAGGGAGACGGAATGTCTTCTATCAACCCCGATGATGTAGAATCAGTGACAGTATTGAAAGGTGCCAACGCGGCCGCTCTTTACGGTGCCCGCGGTGCTAATGGCGTTATTAACATTGTAACCAAGAAAGGCACTGCACGGAAAGGAATCGGAGTTGAGTTCGTTTCAAACTATGTTTTTGAAAAACTCAACGACCAGAGAGAGTTTCAGACAGAATTCGGTCAGGGAAACTTCGACCGTTCCGATCCTTTGAATCAGTATTCCGTAAGGGTTCCTTACGCTCCCCGGACACAGCAGGAGTCATACAACAGCTGGGGTACCAGTTCCTGGGGACCGAGACTCGGCAGTGTGCCTGACTTTGTTTTGTTCGATGGCAGCGTTCACCCCTACGTAAATGCCGGGGATAATTTTAAACGCTACTTCGAAACCGGTTCATCCTGGACAAATACACTGGCGCTCACGGGTGGCAGTGCAACGCAGAATTTCCGTATCTCGTTTGCCAACCTGGATAATAAGTCGATCGTACCAAATTCAGGGTTCAACAGGAAGAACGTTTCACTGTCTACGAATTCAAAGTTCGGAAAGAAGATCACGTTTACTTCGAAGGTCCTCTATTCGCACGAATTCGCGAACAACAGGCCCTATCTTTCGGACTCTCCTGCGAACGGCATTCTCGCGATGTATTACATTCCGCTGAATCACAATGTGGAGTGGTATAAAGGTGACCCCAATAAGCTGGGTGCAATTCCGGTGGGGACAGATCCGGCCAGCCTGACGACCTGGGGAAAGGTTCCCGGGGAGGAATTTCAGGTGGCCAACAATAATTGGCATCAGAATCCCTATTGGACTGCGCACCAATTTCAGAACGATGACTGGAGAGACCGTCTGATCGCTTCCGGCCAACTGCGGTATGATATCACGGACTGGCTATGGGTTCAGGGCCGTGGCGGTATGGACTGGTATACTTTGAAACGCACTGACCTCGTGCCGCAGGGAACCGGGTTCCAGCGCGGCGGTAGTATGAATGAACGGGAGTATCGTGTTCGTGAGATCAACCTTGAATGGATGGCCGGGGCCGACAAGACCTTTGGCGACATTTCTGTTAACGCCTTCGTCGGTGGAAACAGCATGCGTCGTGACCGTGAAGAGCTCCATTTAAATGGATCGGGCTTCAGCGTTCCTTTTGAGGCGTTCATCAATAACACAGTCAGCCGAAGCTGGGGATACGGATTCAACCAGTCGGGAATCAACTCACTTTTCGGATCACTTCAAGTTGGTTTTAAAGAGGTCCTGTTCCTGACGGCAACGGCAAGGAATGACTGGTTCTCGGTATTAAATCCTGAATTCAACAGCATCCTCTATCCTTCGGTCGGTGGTAGCTTTGTGTTCTCTGATGCTTTCGAAATGCCTTCGGCAATTTCTTTTGGTAAGATCAGAGCTTCATGGGCACAGGTAGGCAACGCGACTATTAATCCCTACGAGACGAATCTAACCTATTCACTGAACGGAAACTCTCATAGAGGCTACACCATGGCGTCATTCTCCACTGCGATGGGTAACAACGGTCTTATTCCCAACCCCTCACTTCAGCCACTCACATCCACCGAATTGGAATTCGGCGTGGATATGAGATTCCTGAATGACAGGATCGGACTTGACCTGACCTATTACAACCAGAAGACGACAGACGATATCCTGAACGCGACGATTTCAAGAGCATCAGGTTTTGGAAGAACTTCCGTTAACGTGGGCGAGCTCCGCAATACCGGTATTGAGATGATGTTAAGAGCTACTCCAGTTGTCGGACCTTTGACCTGGAATATTGAATTAAACCTGGCGAAAAATGACAACGAGGTTGTGTCGCTTCTTGACCCGAAAAATG
>CBFGXV010000257.1:0-5013 GCA_965652755.1 uncultured Chryseosolibacter sp.
AACACTAAGTCCGACAGGAATACGCAACGCATCAATGGGATCATTGATTTCAGACGTGACCGGTTTCTTCATACAAAGAGCAAGAGCATTTGCCTGGAGGGAAAATGAAATAAAATTTCTATGCCATCGCGCGATCCGGATTAGTCATCTTTGTCAGATCCTGCATGGCACAAACATCCAGAGTGAAATTTGTCGGCCGCGCCTCGAAATAAAATATTATCCGAAAGTGTCCGCAAAACAGCGGCCGTTGTTTTTTTTAGCCGTAAAGATCTCGCAATGTGGAATTTGGTTTTCAAATGTTTATGATGTGCAGGGGAAGTGATTTTCCGTCCTGGACCAGCGCACACACACTGGCACATATATTTATGAAAAAGGAAAAACGATTCATGGCACAACTGAGCACAAACGTAGGAAGAACAGAGCGGGTGTTATCTGTCGCTGGAGTGCGGTACTCTTGTTCGACATCCTGTCAGGAAGGAAAACCAGTCTTATCCAAACCATAGCCGGAACATATCTTCTGCTGCGGGGTGTGACAGGATTCTGCCTCGCATATGATCGACTCGGAAAAAACGAGGTCGATTTCAGAACACCAAATATAAACATCAGGACTTCCCTTACGGTAAACCGGCCCCGCGATCAGGTCTATGCTTTCTGGCGCAGGCTGGAGAATCTTCCTCTCTTTATGAAGCACCTCAGGAAAGTCGAAGTTTTGGATGAGACGACATCTGAATGGACCGCAGCGATTACCGGCGGTATGGGAACCTTCTCATGGAAAAGCGAGATTGTAAAAGATGATCCGGGAGACACACTGAGCTGGCATTCACTGCCCGGGTCCACCATTGAGAATGCAGGGAAGATAACTTTTTCCGACGCGTGGAACGCAGGCACCATGGTGGATATTGTGATATCTTATCATGCACCACTGGGACTGTTGGGAGAAAAAACCGGAAGGCTCCTCAACCCCCTGTTTGAAAAAATGGTCCACGAAGACGTAAGGAGTTTCAAGAGGTATATAGAAACGAGCGGGGTACCCTCAACAGCTCCGGGATCTCCTTATTGACTTGCAGCTGCGCCTGAAGGTCAATGACGATCCTTCTTAAAAATTATTTTGTACTCCGGCCCGGCCACACCCGCCAGGTTCATGGTGCGGAAATGCACCTGTTCATCCTCGCCCGGTTTTAAGGTGATGGTTGCCGGCACATCGGTCCACTGGTCTTCCGGGGGGCGGCGCATCTGATAGGATCGTAGATTAGGCGTAAAAGATTCGAGCTGAATCTTTGCACTGCCTTCGCTCACTGAAACATGCGCCGCGATCGTATTAGGCGTCCATTCAATGGCATCGCGGTCAGGGATACGCACCATATGCCCGCTTTCCGAATAAGCCCAGTGGGGCTTGCCATCCCATATCCATGTGTTCTGTTTGAAGTATTCGTCCTCGTACATATTGAGGATGCTGACGTTGCTGCTGCTCTCCGGCCAGTTCGTGTAACGGTCATTGTACGACTCCCACTCCAGCCATGTGTAGGTCTGCGCGAAATCAGCCACAGTTTTCTGAACCATCGTTCCAGTGGAGCTCATTACTCCATCCGTGCTGAGTGGTGTCTGCCTCGGCCCTTTGACAAGCACAAGATCTGCGCCCCGGCTGCGGAGGAACTCCTCCCTTACTTCCAGCGCTGAAAGTGGTATTCCATTCTTTGTGAAGTGGTGATTGTATTTTGCATCGGAAAGATACCACTTGCTGAATTTGTTACTCCAGATCTCATTCACGCCGTGATGACCGTCGGGTCCGCCCTTCACGCCAGGCCCTGCGCCGAGACACCGCGTTACGTATCCATAGGCATTCATTACGGCATTCTGTACCGTCATGTAGTGGCCGCAATGATATCCCTGCCCTTTGAGCGCTTCATCAAGGATTAACTCCGGGTAATCCTCTCCCGGGTATACTGTTTCAAAGTCACTGATCCTGATGATACTTCGAATCCAGTTCCGCAGCAGCAACTGTCTTTGAAACTCGTCCGCCTCGCCGCGCAAGGCGGTATCGATCCTGTATTTTTCCCGGAGCGCGACAAACTTCGGAGAACTTAGATCCTCATATGCCTTGAACGCCGTGTTGCCTTTCAGCGGGATGTTTCCGGAGACATCAGCGATTAGTTCCCCTTTGTTGACGCAAGCCAGAAGCGTCGTTGCGAACAAAAGCGCGATGGCGAATCTCATTTTTTTAGCAGTTTTCCGAGGGCGAACATGAATCTGTGATTATTTCTCAGTCTGATCTTCTTCAAAAATACCCAGCCATCGCTGCGCATTTGTATAGAAGATCTTGTCGACAACTCCCTTCGGCAACCTAAGGCCTTGATATGGGACATTGACCAGGCTGCTCTTAAGAGAGTCATCGGTAACAAAATAAGTCCAGTCTCGCATCCATGTATCCCGAAGTTCCTTCGACAGGGACTCCTTCGACTCTTCTCCGCTTGCGCCCATGTCCGTTGCGTAAAGCACACGATCCTGGTACTTGATAAAAAATGCTCTCACCTTATCACGGTTCGCGTGGGTCTGGTAGAACATCTGTCCCATTCTTGCAGCAAGATCGACAGACATATTGGGGTATTTATCAAGGCGTTTCGCCAGCTCATCGACGCTCCATTCCAGGCTGCCGACGTGCGCTCCAACAAATGCAAGGTCCGGGTGCTTATCGAGCATGCGATCTCTTGCTGCGATTTGTTCTTCGTACGAAGGCAGGTCCGGGTGCTGATACATGTGGTATTCGGGATGATCGCGAAAATAGTTCCTGTCATTATTCGTGGTCATTTCCTCCAGCGGCAGCCAGCAGTTTTTCGGTTCACCCAGGTGTCCGATGACGGCGATCTTCCGATCGGTCAGCATCCTGAAGATAGGATCAAAGCGCGGATCATCTATCATGACAAGCTTATTGTCTTTATCGCGGTATACCATGCCAATGTTCTTCCAGATCTTCACAGCGATAGCACCATTGTTGATACTTGAATCCAGCCATGCAAGAGTCGATTCAAGCCAACGTGGCTCGTCCCACCCTTCCATTGAGAAAGATGTGGCGATGGCAACGGAAGAAGGGTTGAGTTCCTTCTGGATCTGACAGAACCGGAACTGTCGTCTTACGACATCCATTTCGTTGCGGGGGTCCAGTGCAACATTTACCACTTTGAAATTATTTGTCTTTGCCAGATCCATAAAATCGCCTCGGTCGGTGAAAATATGAATATGCGTATCGATTTTCGGCACCTTCTCGAAATCGGCGACGGTGTAATACTCCTCTTCCGTTTTTGACGGGACCGGGGAGCAGGCGTGCAACAGCAGGGTTGCACTGAGGAAGTAAAACGATGTGGACCTGAACATTTTATATAATTTGGGATTTATCAAAGTTACAAAAAAATCAACCCGCAGTACTTTTCATGCTGCCCGTTTTTAGTAGTGCGACCGGGCAATTGCTCCCCGAAAGACGATGCAAGGCCGGATTATCAGCGGGCATCAAAATTTTACCCGCAGTTGAAAAATATGAAACCGACAAATTCTCTTGACCAGATCAATAGTGAGGAAAAGGTTAATTCGATCATCAGTCGCGATGAGGAGTCATCTGTTAAAGATACGTCGCTGGCACTTGAAACGGCAGAAGAACTTATCCTGAAGTTACCGAAAGAACATGAAGGAAGGGAAAACTGGCTGATGCGTTTCGGTCACTCCGCCGAAGCGAAAAATCTTCAGCAACGGGCAAAGGGGAAATAGACGATCCGCTGGCATGTGCGGCGTCGTTACGAACCGTTTTTGCTCGAGCCGAACAGATAAAAAAAACAATCACATGAGTACGGGTACACGCCCCGGATATTCTCCCAACACACAAAAGCCAGCCAATGACGATCGTGCCCCGTGGTCAGGCCCTCGGCGTCACGTATCAACGACCTGAAAGTGATCACTATAATTATTCGGAAGAATATCTTCGCGCGCGCATCATCGGGATCCTCGGTGGAAGGTCCGCGGAAGAAGTCGTCTTCGGCAGCAGGACGACCGGTGCGGAAAATGATATCGAGCAGGCGACGAATCTCGCGCGCGGAATGGTCACTCGTTGGGGAATGAGCGACCGGCTTGGGATGATACAGCTCGCCCCGAAGATCAATCCATATCTCGCCAATCAAAGCAGTGCCTATGGGACCAAACCATTCAGCGATCACACCGCCCGCGCGATCGACGACGAGGTACTGCGTATCATCAACGACTGCCACGATGAGGCCAGACGTCTGCTACGTGAACACCGGACTGAACTCGATGCGCTCGCCGAAGCGCTTCTGGAACAAGAAACTTTAAACGAACAGGAAATCCTTCAGGTCACCGGCCTGACGCGAATAGCGCCTTCGAACCAGACCAAGTGGGCCGAGCACGCCTCAGGCCACGGTACTGACGCTGCCTGCAATACCGACGGACAACCTTCTTAACATCAGATAATCTGCCCGGAGTTTATCAGGGGCATCAAAAAACTGTGGAGATCTTCGCGAACTGTTCAGTGATTTTCCCAAATTCCCACACTTTTTCCGATGAAGCTCACTAACATCAGCGCCTCATTCGCGTGATGCGCACTGGCTGCGCGTTGAGGCATGATCCGGCTGTAGTGCCGGCTTTTCTCAAGGCGCATTCTCCCGGTAAGCGACAACTAAAACGCGCATAATCGCATCAGATAATGAATAATGGGATTTTCCGTCTTGCCGCTAGCTCCACCGTTGTTAGTGGTTGATTCCAGGTCTATCACCCTTGAAAATTATATCTTCCTGCGCATTGCTTCATCAGATGAGGAATATCTGGCAAATTTTTTTAAGCCATGCCCATAATTGCTTTTAACACCACAATCATTTCATGAGGTCGCTATTCACTACATTCTTGATTTTGTTGCTGCTGACATTAGGCTGCAAGGATGAAGAGGAAATAGTTCCGGTACCTCCACCAACTCCGGACGCACAGACCGAGCCGCCACCACCTGATGTTCCCGAAGAG
>CBFGXV010000258.1:0-5005 GCA_965652755.1 uncultured Chryseosolibacter sp.
GTGGGATCGGTTTTCTCTCGGGTTTCGTCGGGATCGGCGGCGGAATTTTCCTCAGTCCGATACTGCATCTGATCGGTTGGGGAGAAGCCCGGAAGATCTCCGCCCTTGCAAGTCTTTTCATCCTTGCCAATTCTATCAGCGGACTGGCAGGACAACTTACCCGGGCTGAGGGGATCGCCTGGAAATTCATCGCACCTTTGCTCCTGGCAGTATTTCTTGGCGGCCAGATCGGGTCAAGGCTCGGAGCGCGGAAATTCGATCCAATGGTCATCAAGCGGATAACCTCCGCTGTTATTTTTTTGGCTGCTGTCAAGATCCTCGGTGATCAGCTGTAGGGAGTCGCACGTGGAACTGAATAACCCATTATTTGACGATAAATCAGGTTTCCTTCCTATTTTGCGGTTCCAATAGACGCCATGAAAAAAATAAACTTCACTGCACACGTCCTCCCTCACATCGTAGCTGTCGCAGTCTTCCTGATGGTTACAATCTTCTTTTTCAGCCCGCTCTTCTTCGAAAACAAAACACTTCAACAACACGATATTCAGCAGTTTATCGGCTCTTCAAAAGCCATCGAAGATTTCCGGAAATCAAACGGGGAAGAACCGCTCTGGACAAATTCCATGTTCGGCGGGATGCCCGCGTACCTGATCAGTGTGCACTGGGGAAATCAGGCCATCACCTACCTTAAGATGGTAATGGGTTTGTTTCTTCCACACCCTGTGGCCAATATCTTCATCGCATTTGTTTGTTACTATATCATGCTGCTCTCCTTCCGGGTCAGACCCTACCTGGCGATTGCCGGAGCAATAGCATTCGGATTGTCGTCGTATATAATCATCGGACTTGCTGCGGGACACAACGGACGTATAGGCGCAATCGCGTTTATGCCGCTCATTATGGCCGGCATCCATCTCGCGTTTACAAGAAACCGCATCCTTGGCGCAGGTGTGACCGCCGCGGCAATGGCGCTGCACCTGCGCGAGAACCATGTGCAGATGACTTACTATCTTTTGTTGATCGTGCTGATCTATGGTTTGATCCTTTTGATCGAAGCGATCAAAACCCGCGGATTGCCATCGCTGCTGAAGACCGTCGGTGCGCTGGCAGTGGCTGTGATCCTGGGTGCCGGGACATTCTTCGGACAATTCTGGGCGCTGAAAGAATACAGCGAGCACTCCACGAGGGGTAAGTCGGAACTGAGCGGGTCACTTGCTGCGGGTAACGGATCATCGGGAATGACACGCGAATACGCTTTCGAATTCAGCAACGGAATAGCAGAGCCGCTGACGCTGTTGATCCCGAATTTTTATGGGGGCAGCAGTGGAAATTTTCTTGTGTCCGACCAGAAAAGTGAAGTGTACAAAGCTCTGGCGCGTTCCGGCGATCAGCAGACGGCAAATCAGCTCGTGAATTTTACACGCGCCTACTGGGGTGATCAACGCCTTGCCGCACCGTATTACGCGGGCGCCATCATCGTCTTCCTTTTCGTGCTCGGTATCGCCTTCGGCGAAAAGACATATGTCTGGTGGCTGGTGTCTGCAACCCTTCTGGGCATTGTCCTCAGCTGGGGATCGAACTTCTCAGCATTCAACTATTTTATGTTTGACTATTTCCCTGGCTACGGAAACTTCAGATCGGTGACGTTCACTCTTATTATGGCGCTCTTCGCCATGCCACTGCTCGGCCTGCTTGGTTTGGAACGGCTTTGGGCCCGAGGCCTGGACAAGGAGGCGAAAAAGAAATTGCTGATCGTGTTTGGCTCGACAGGCGGGCTCTGTCTGCTGTTGTGGATGTTTGCAGGAATGTTCGGATTTACGCGTGAAATGGAAACACAACTCCCCGCATGGTTCGTCGACGCGCTGGCCGAGGACCGCAAAAGCCTCTTTCGAAGTGACGCCCTCAGGTCATTCGCCTTTATACTCGTGGTGTTTCTTGCGATCTATTTCGATGCGCCACGGCGTATCTCCGCGCTGGGTTTCTACGCATTCCTGATCTTCGTCGTGACCGTAGATCTCGCCGCAGTGGACAAGCGGTATTTCACGGACGCGAATTACAAGCGCAGCCGTGACAATAGCTTTCTTGCTATCAACCCGGCGGATCAGGAAATCCTGAAGGACAAATCGCAGTACAGGGTTTACAATCTCAGCTATCTGACAGGAAGCGGGGAAAATCCTTTTGCCGAGGCGCGCACCTCATATTACCACAATTCCATTGGCGGATATCACGGCGCCAAACTCAGGAGATATGCCGAATTCTACGATTCATGTGTCGTAAAGCAGACGGAGCAGTTCGTGGCACAGGCAAACCAGGGAAATGTTTCGTTCGAAAATCTTTCGGCGTTCAACATGCTCAACATCAAATACGTCCTTATCGGTCCGCAGCGCGAAAACGTATTGCCAAATGACGCTGCTTATGGAAATGCATGGTTTGTCCGCGATATTATCAGCGCAGGCGACGCGACTTCGGAACTGAAGACGACATGTTCTGTTAACACCCGGACTACCGCAGTCATCGACACGACAAAATTCCAGGTACAGAGCCTCACGCCTGATACCTCCGCATCCATCACGCTGACGGAATATAACCCAAAGTATCTCAGGTACGAGAGCCAGTCGGCATCAAACGGTCTGGCCGTTTTTTCCCAGATATACTACCCGGGCTGGGAAGCTTCAATTGATGGGGCGCCGGCACAGGTGTTGCGCGCCAATTACATCCTGCGGGCACTCGAAATTCCCGAAGGCAAACACACTATCGAGTTTGTCTTCCGACCGAAAGCATTCACCGTCGGAAATAAAGTCACCACGGCCTCCTCGTGGCTTGTGATACTATTGTTGCTTGGAAGTATCGTCTGGACTTTCCGGAGTGAAATGGTCCAGCCAGCTCACGCCCCCGCGGACAAAAACACAACTACCGCCGGGAAGACTCACCGCTGACATTGATGGCCTCGAGCCGTTTCAATAAGGGAGGATGAGAGTAATGAAAAAACACATAGAGGGGGTGAGGATATAAATTACTTAACGAATCGACTGAAAGTTTCTTCAAAGCCTCGGCGAGCGCCGGCCCGCTGAAAGTTTCACGTGCATAAGCGTCCGCTTCGAATTCGTTCCTCCGACTGTACATACTCATGAACAACCCTGTTATACCGGAGATGGGCGCGAAGAGAATTGAAAATGCGATCAGGCTCAGGTGAATGGCCTGCTGACTTCCTCCCAAAGCGATCGAGAGGTTCTCGTTGTACACCATCAGCGAAAGAATATACATCGTAAAAAAAACCTGGAGAATGGACAGGACCAGCCCAACCACGATGTGCTTCTTTTTAAAGTGACCTACTTCATGAGCCAGTACCGCGACAAGTTCATCGGTCGTGTGTTTCTCAATCAATGTGTCGTATAAAACGATCTTCTTCTTCTTACCGATTCCTGAAAAGAATGCATTTGCTTTACTTGACCGCTTCGATCCATCAATCACAAAAATATTGTCAAGGGGGAAGTGAACACGGCGGGCGAACTGTTCAATGGCGGTTTTTAGCTCCCCGTCGGGAAGCGGTGTCAGTTTGTTAAACAGCGGGAGGATCAGGGTCGTATAAAACATGTTCATGATGATCACGAAGGCACTGGCGATCAGTGCAAACCAGATCCAGAAGCCGGGGCCTATCTCGCCGATCAGATATATGAGCAAGGCGAGCAGCGGCGCGCCGATCAGTCCAGCGAGGAAATAGCCCTTTAGCTTGTCCAGAAAAAAAGTGCCGACCGTCGTCTTGTTGAAACCGTATTTTTCCTCGATCACAAACGTCCCGTAAAGCTGGAACGGGAGTGTAAGGATATCCGATGCCAACATTAACACGCCGAAAAAAACCAGCGCGAGCACGATGGGTTCTTGAATAAAACCGCGCAGTAATCCATCCAGCCATCCAAACCCGCCCGACAATAACATGCCCATCGACAAAATGAAACTAAATCCTGCGGAAATGAAGGAGAATCGTGTGAGCTCACGGTGGTAATCCAACGATTTGATGTATCGCGGCCGGTCATAGAAGCCGGCAACATCATCCGGAATATCAGTCCTGAGGGACTTCAGGTTGATATAGTCGAGTAACTGATCGAAAACATAGCTGATCGCTGCGATCGCGATGATGATATTCAGTATGACGTGAGGTTCCATAGCATTCAATGGTACAAAAAAAACGGCTGTTGCAGAAAGCAGGAAAGACCCGTAGCAAATCCGGTATGGCTTGTGTAAGAATCCAGAAGATATAAGAGAAAACTGTACCAAATCTGAGGAAAACGGAACCTGATGGCAATCCTCAAAATTGATCCGGGTAGTTGTTGTTTAATGTAGCTTATTCAGCATTTTCTTTATACCTTGGTCGTCCCTAGGGGTAGGTTTACAACCTGACTCCGGCCTTTCTCCCCCGCTTTGGCCGAACCCTTGATAATCAATTGTTTATTGGCTGAATCCGCATTTTACAACTAAATTATAAAGAGATGGAGAATATCCGTTTAGGAAAACCCTATAAGATCAGTGAACACAAGCACAAGCAATACAACAAGCATTACGAGATACCCATTGAGAATTGTGTAGTTGTTCCTGTAAAAAAGTACGGCGATCAGATCTCTTGTGATCTCCGATGGAAAGACGCAACCGGAGAAGTGAATCACCGTGAGGACCTGATGTTCAGCAGCGCATACCTTTTGCCGCTGGATGCGATGAAGGATTTTAAGCTACATGAGCTTTGGGAGGAATACAACAAAACGCTTGAAGCTCCGGCCGACCTGAAGTAGACCGGAGCAACCGGTTCACGCCGTGGATGTTGGTGCCTTTACATCTGGCTCAGGTTTCACTAGCCGGCTACATTTACGTCACAGGAATTTCAGTTGGAATCTTTTTCAGCTCTCCGGGAAGCGTCAATTCAGCGCATTCTCCGTTACCGAAATATTTTTTTTACTGATGAACCATTCCATCATCGCGGCGGAGGAGATGGACGTCGTGGATGAGAAGATAC
>CBFGXV010000259.1:0-5003 GCA_965652755.1 uncultured Chryseosolibacter sp.
AGTCCAAGAAAGTTTTGATTTTAGAATAGAATCAAGGATTGTACAAACAAAGTCAAGTAAGTTACTTCCCGATACAAAACCTCGAAAATATATTATCCAGCAAATCATCGGTCGTAATTGTTCCCGTGATCTCGCCGAGAAAATGCAGCGCCTGCCTGATGTCCATCGCCAGAAAATCCCCCGTCACGCCTTGTGCCATCCCCTCTAAAACCCTTTGCAATGCGTCATAAGTCTGCTGAAGGTTGTGGAAGTGCCTCAGGTTCGTCACCATCACATCACCGGACTTTACGGTCTTAACCTGAAAGTAGGAGAGGATCTTGTTCTTGAGATCCTGTATGTTGGTTTTGTTGGAAGCAGAGATGAAAATGAAATCGCGGTTCGAGAGCTTTGAGATCAATTCGGGATCCGCCTTGTCGAGCTTGTTGCCTGCCTTGATGTATGGAACGCCGAGACTTTGAAGATGCTGTTCCTCCTGGTCAATCTCCTGGATGGTAGTCTGCGTCAGATCAATGAGGTAAATGATCAACGACGCTTTCTTCATCCTGTCTCTCGTCCGCTCGACTCCCATCGCCTCAATGATATCCTCGGTTTCGCGTAGCCCGGCCGTATCGATGAAGCGGAAATTAATTCCACCCAGGACCATTTCATCTTCGATAACATCCCGGGTCGTTCCCGGAATGTCCGACACAATTGCCCTCTCTTCATTTAACAGCGTATTCAGCAAAGTCGACTTCCCCGCATTCGGTTTGCCCGCGATCACTGTAGGCACACCGTTCTTGATCACATTGCCCTGATCAAATGAATTCATCAGCGACGCAAGATATCCCTGGATCTTTAAAATCAGATCCCTGAGATCATCGCGCCTGGCAAACTCGACATCCTCTTCTCCGAAGTCAAGCTCAAGCTCGATCAGCGAAGCGAAATGTATCAGCTCCTCGCGCAGGTGGTTGATCTGTTTCGAAAATCCGCCGCGCATCTGGTTGAGGGCCGCCTGACGTGCATTGTCAGTTTCAGCGTTGATGAGATCCGCAACGGCCTCGGCCTGCGCAAGGTCGAATCTTCCGTTCATGAAAGCGCGTTTGGTAAATTCACCCGGCTCAGCCAGACGCGCCCCATGCTTTAGCAGTGCTTTGATGATTTCCTTGATGATGACAGGCGAGCCATGGCAGGATATCTCGGCACTATTCTGCTGTGTGAAAGAATTGGGCTCCCTGAAGATGGATACGAGCACTTCGTCAATAAGCTTTTCCTCATCGTGCAGCGTGCCGAAATGAATGGTATGGGAAGGTTGGTTAACGAGTTTCTTGCCGCGGAATATCCTGTCGACCATGGCGATTGAGTCAGTACCGGACAGGCGGATTACAGCGATTGCTGAGAGGCCCTGTGCCGTGGCAAGCGCAACGATGGTGTCTGTCATCGCGAGGAAAAATTTTCTTTGAGTATCTGTTCATTCGTCAGCGCCAGCTTCGCCATCTGAAGCAGCTCGCTGATATCCTTCCGGTTAACGGCAGGGTAGTCGTCGAGGAACTTCTTCACGGATCTCTCATCTTCAAGATATTCGAAGAATGCTTTCACAGGCACATCGGTACCCTCGAACAGCGGCGTGCCGTTCATTCTCTCCCGGTCGATTGTAATAGGGCCATATTTCATATGCAATGGGTCACGAGGTCACAAAGAAATGCAATTTTATTTTAAGTAAGTAAGGCAGTCCTGACTTGCATGAGCCGGTGAGGGGGGATGCTTTTGACGTCCGTGCGTTGCTGACCATCTTTTCGTCAGTGGGTTGATAGCTTTGGCTGGAGTCCGCCGTCCGCCGCAGACTCCGTTCTTGCCCTGCGGAATAAGATGCCGTGAGTGGGGGAGAGAAGCAGCGCAAGTCCGAAGAAAATGCCGGTCATGCTGGCGATGGCGCCTGCAATAGAACCATCAACCCATACGGCAAGATAATATCCGGTGATTGAGGACAATACGCCGACAGCACAGGCCAACAGCAACATCCACTTGAACTTGTCCGTGATAAGATAAGCGGTGGCAGCCGGCGCTATCAGCAGCGCCACAACGAGTATCGCGCCTACCTGCTCGAACGACGCAACGGTGGTTGCCGACACAGCGCCCATCAGCAAATAGTGCCACAGCGTGGTCGAGATCCCGATCGCACTTGCGTAGGCAGGGTCAAATGTTGTGAGGAACAATTCCTTGTATCCAACAATGACAAAGGTTAGGATGAGTACAAAGATGGCGCCGACAATATAGAGCGCACGCGGCCCCATGATCAGACCATTCCCGTTTATCCACAGATCCAACGGTACATAAGCGATTTCCCCGTAGAGAACACAGTCCTGGTCAAGGTCAACTTTGCCGGCGAACAGTGAGATCAGTACCACACCCACGGCGAACAGCCACGTGAACGTGACTCCAATCGAGGCATCTGTCTGCAGCCTCGCCTTTTTGTGAAGGAATTCAATGAGAAATGTTGTTACAATACCAATGAGCCCGGCGCCTATCAGCATCGTTGCAGAATCGCGTGAGCCGGATATCAGAAAGGCTACCACAATACCAGGCAGGACTGCGTGCGAAATAGCATCTCCGACCATGGCCATTTTTCGCAATATCAGGTAACAGCCCAGCAATGCGCAGCTGACGGAAACGAGGCATGCTGTGAGAATGATATACAGGTCGTTCATTGTTTCAATCTTTGGCAAACCATTTACTAACTCTACTATGACCGCACAGGGGTGGACTCCAGGACACAACGCGCTGTTACTACACCTCCCTCGCTGTTTTATTCGCGATATGGGATCTCCGACTTATGCGGGTCTGTCTTCGGATAATTCAATACTCTTTCCAGTTCTTCTTCCAGCTCAGGGGTCAGCAAGTGCTCAATTGTGTCGGCGTCATCGTGCACGTGGTCCGGCGCGATGTGCAGATGTGTCGTCAGATACAGCTCCCACAGGCGATGCATCTTCACGACGCGCTGGCCCCGGTCTTTTCCTGCCTGGGTCAGTCCCCATAAATTACCCGTCTTTTCAAGGTATCCCTGGTTTTTCAGACGCTTCAGCACGGCGATAAGGTTCTCCCTTTCAAACTTTCGCCTCCGGATGATCTCATCGACCGACCGCTGCAAATAGAAGTTCCGGCTTTCTTCTCCCAGCTGGTAGAGCGCTTTCAAAACGTTTTCATCGTTGATGGTCTTTCGGATCGCGCCCTGCTTCAATAACCTGCTGATGACTCCCCGCTTCGGCGCCAGGAAAAATGAAATGAAAGCGATCGTTGAGATTACGATAACGATCCACGGTCCTGTCGGCATGGCGGGAGCAACGTACGAGATATACGCCCCGGCTAATCCGCTGAGCGCCCCAAAGACGCTGGCAAGCAGGAACATCACCCTGATCTTGTCAGTCCAGAATCTCGCGGCCGCAGCCGGCGTAATGAGGATCGCTGCCATCAGCACAACACCTACTGCCTGGATACCAATGACGACGGCAAGAACGATCAGGGAAGTGAGTACTAACTCGATCTTCCTCACAGGTAGACCGATTGCGCGTGCGAAATCTTTATCGAAGGCCAGCAGCGCAAACTCCTTGAAAAGGAGGAACACCGCGATGAGCAACAAAACGGCGACGACAGCGAAGGTGTACAGATCTTCTCCAACAAGTGCCGCAGCTTTTCCGAAGAGAAAATGATCGAGCCCCGACTGCGCGGCGTTTCCCGACTTTTGTATGACGGTGAGTAAGACGATCCCAAATCCAAAAAAAACGGACAGGACCAACCCGATGGCTGTGTCTTCCTTGATACGGGTTCGTCGTGTAATGACATCCACCACGACCAGAGAAATCCATCCGGTAATAAAGGCGCCGGCGATGAGAAATACGGGGTTCTTCGTTCCTGACAACAGGAACCCGAGACAAATTCCCGGCAACACGGCGTGCGCGATGGCGTCTCCGACCAGCGAGCGCTTATTGAGGAACGTGAAGGACCCTACGATGGCAGAGCTCGCTGTCAGCAATACCGATCCTATCACCACAAAGCGGATGTTTGGATCAGCAAATGAAAAAAAGTCAACAAACGAATTCATTACTCCTGGTTTTGTTCAACTGCGCCAACTATTTGGCCTCGCGGCTCGGGAAACTCTCCCTTCTCACCAGGTCAGCCACATCCGAAAGGATCGTGAGCTTTCCTCCATAGGTTTCATGAAGATTTTTCTGTGTGAACGTCGATTTCGTCGGGCCAACCGCGACGAGTCTGGTGTTGAGCATGATCACCCAATCAAAATACTGGGCCACTGAATGCAGATCGTGGTGCACGACAATCACCGTCTTGTCCGCATGGGTCATGGTGCGCAACAGGTTGATGATCGTTTTTTCAGTCGCAGCATCGACTCCCGAAAAAGGTTCGTCCATAAAATATATCTCCGCCTGTTGGGCCAGCGCCCGGGCGAGAAACGTGCGCTGTTGCTGACCTCCGGATAACTGCGATATCTGTCTGTTCGCGAAAGCTTCCATTCCGACCTTCTTAAGACAGTCAAGCGCGACATCCCGGTCCGCTTTGCGGGGTCTTTTGAACAAACCGAGCTTTGCATATCTCCCCATCAACACGACATCCAGCACTGAAGCGGGGAAATCCCAGTCCACCGACTCGCGCTGGGGAACATAACTGATCTTCGATCTGACGTCGTCGATGTCCTTATCAAAGATCTTTGCATACCCACTGCTGAGCGGCAGAATTCCCATCACCGCTTTGATCAGCGTCGATTTACCCGCGCCATTAGGACCAATGATCCCCACGAGCTTCCCTCTGGGAATCGTAAGATCTATGTTCCATAACACTGGCTTGCGGTCGAACGCTACCGTCAGATCGTGGATCTCGAGCGCCGGTTGTATTGATATTTCTTTCTCCATATATGAGATCTGAGTCTGTTATTGTAATTGAACACTTCAACTACCTCTAACCTTGAACCTTCAACTGAATCACTGCAAAGTATACCGCACCCCCACAAACCCCTT
>CBFGXV010000260.1:0-4991 GCA_965652755.1 uncultured Chryseosolibacter sp.
TTTTGTCGTTACAACTACCACACCGTTGGCAGCTCTGACGCCATATAACGCTGCCGCAGCTCCGCCGGGAAGAATGTTGATGGATTCGATGTTGTTCGGGTCAAGATCGCCGATGCGTCCGCTATAGGCCGCGCCATCCGTGAGCTCATTGGAGGAGTTGTAATAACTGTTGTCGAAAGGGATTCCATCCACAACGAAAAGGGGCTGATTGTTTCCGAAGAAAGATTTGTTGCCCCTGATAGTAATGCGCGTTGCACTGCCCGGCGCACCGCTCGTGCTTAGTATGTTCACTCCCGGCACTTTTCCCTGAAGGCTCCGCAGCGCATCGGGTTCAGACTTAAGCGCAATCTGATCTCCGCTGACATTCGCGACAGAATATCCGAGCGCCCTGGTCTGTCTCTCAATTCCTGCGGCAGTGACGACAACTTCGCCAAGTTGCTGAACGTCCTGCGCCATCTGCACGTCCACAATCGTCCGCTCCCCCACTTCAACCTCGATGGAAGCCAGGCCGATAAATGAAAATATCAATGTAGACTCGGGCGGCACCGAAAGACTATACGCTCCGTTCACATCGGTCACCGCGCCGACCGCGGAACCTTTGACGACGACGTTAACCCCCGGTAACGGGGAGCCGTCCTCAGCTGACGTCACCTTCCCGGTAACCGTCTGCCCCTGCGCCAATACACCACTATAAGTGATGCAGAGACACATTACAGTTAAGAGTAAAAACTTCTTCATACGTTTTTGGTTAATGTGATTCGTCAAAGCTTCCCCAAAATGCATTAGCACACGAAGGGGGGCCGCCTGTCAAAAATCTCAAAAGCTGCAATGAAAAGAATGACTTGAAAGGAGGTATATTCCGGAAAGTATTATCCCGTTTTTTGGGTCACCGGGAACTGAATGAAATCGCGCACAACAAAAAGCCCCTCGCAAGAGGGGCTTGTCTTCGTAATTTTACATTCAGTAATTTGTTTCGCTTGATCCGGAACATGTATCAAGGTTTGCGACGTCCTATTAATATCCATTACCCCGCAAGGAGGTCTTCGTGTTCGGGAATCACGATCGGGATCCCGGGGAAGGCGGTTTCAACAATCGCTAGATCAACTTTTCCAGGTTCGCTTTTGCGATAGCCTCGGACTTACTGTTAACCTGAAGTTTGGAGTAAATATTTTTTATGTGGGTCTTTGACGTCTCCTTCGAAATAAACAATTCCTCGGAGATCTGAGTATACGTCTTGCCTTCGGAAATGAGCTGAAGGATCTCGGTCTCCCTCCGCGTCAACGGCGAATTCGGGTTCACGTGGAAATTATCAATGACCATTCGAGCGATGCGACTGCTCATGGGCGCACCGCCTTTCACGATCTCATCCAGCGCCGACAACAACTCCATGTAATTCGCACTCTTCGTAATGTAGCCGGACGCGCCTGCCTTTAACGCTTCGAACACCAGCTCGCTGTCCTCATACACCGTCACCATGATCACATCGCTGTGAGGGCTTTTTTCCTTGATGATCTTTGCGCCCTGGATCCCGTTTATTCCAGGCAATTCGATATCCATAAGAACGATCTCGGGTTTATCGCGATTGAGGTTCTCAATGGCGTCCTCACAATTTCCATAGGCGTTGATAACCGTGAATTTCTGTGAGCTGTTCACTATCAGACTAAAACTGTTTCTAATTTCCTGATCATCTTCCACGATCAGAACTCGCTTTTTAAAGGGTAAGGCCATATTTCAAGGTTTTGTTTAGCTTAAAGCTGAGCACGATGCGCGTGCCCTTGTTCTTTATACTCTGTATACGTAAAACAGCCCTGATCCTGTCGGCCCTTTCGCGTATATTTTTCAACCCGTTCGATTTTTCTATATCACCGGTATAAAAACCAACTCCATCGTCCTCAAATGACATCTCGAAGGCTTGGTCGACGCGCGTGAGTGTGAGGGAAACATTACCGGCTGATGAATACTTAAAGGCGTTCGTCATCGCTTCTTTAAAGATGAGATTCGCTTCGCGGCTGAACCCGTATGGAAGTTTGCATCGCTCTTTCACTTCATTGTATGCGCGGAAGTTGATATTCTTTTCCTCGAACAACTTTTCGCCAAAGTCGCGGATGTGCAGGAACAGCTTTGATAATTCATCATTCCCGGGGTCGATCGACCAGATAAAGTCGCGTGTTCCGGTGTAGAGGTACTTCGCAGAATCCTCCACCTTCGTGTATAGATCCGCCTGATGGCCGTTCCTGTCAGTGCCGTTCAACTTCAGCAGGCTCACGTAATTAATGATACGCGTCAGCTGGTTTCCCATTTCGTCATGAAAGTCACGGGCAATCTCTTTGCGCAGTGTCTCCTGCTCCTTCACGCGGATGCGTTCCATCATCACCAGTTTGTTCACGCGATTTTTAACACGTATGTATAGTATAAGTGTTACTGCACCTGCGAAGAGAATAAAAAGTCCGACGATGAACGATGCAGTTTTGTAGAAGGGTGTCCTGACGACAAATGGATATGAAACCGACGCAGGCGACCAGCTGCCCTGGTTATCCGTCGCCATAACGCGGAAGGTGTAATCGCCTGGCGGAAGATTGCTGTAGGTGACCTCGTTGATCGAGGAGGGTTGCGACCAGGTCTTGTCGAAGTTTTCAAGGAAGTGTCTGAACTTCACCGATTTCGGATAGCGCTTATCCACACGGTTGTAATGGAAGGTAATATGGTTTATTTCCGGAGGCAACCTTGGATTGACAGGTATCTTGAAAAAACCGGAAACGCTGTCTGCAAACTGGCGTGCCGAATGATCGCCGTAGAACAGTTCAATTGACGTGAGATGAAGGTCGAATGATTTCCGTCCATAGCGCTTCAGGTCATTGAACTGGTAGAGTCCGTCTATCAACCCGAAGAGCTTCAGATCGTCTGCGAGGTAGAACGCATTCTGATTCGTTTCTACTCCAGTAAGTCCGTTGTCGTAGTCGTAATGAAGGTTCTCCACGATCTCGAGCCTTTCGTTTAGTCTCAATCGTGTGATGCCTTTTTCCGTTCCAATCCAGATATAACCTTCCGGATCGGCGGCGACGAAATATATAAAATCGGAAGTCAGTCCGTGATGGGTCGTCAACATTCGCTTAGTGCGCGACGCGGGATTATACACGGCAACGCCAGCGCCGCCCGAGCCCATCAAAAGAAGAGAATCCCTGAACGAATGAATGGAGATGACACCAGCATTGTCGATCTCGGGAATGGAGATCGGCTCAACCACACCTTCGTTCACCGCGCTTACGCCAAATTCATTGCCGAGGAATAATTTCTTGTAATACGTCGAGTAATGCAGAGCGGAGATGTTATCCGAGCTCAGGCCGTGTTTCATCGTAATGTGCGTGAAGCTCTTCCCGTCGTAATAGTTCAGGCCGCCGTTGAAAGTCCCGATGTACATTCCGCCTTTCTCGTCAAAGGCAATATTGATAATGCCTGTGCTGGACAGGCCGTCTGCGCGGGTCTGCCAGCTGAATGAATCACTCCTGCGATTGTACTTGCCGAGACCGAAACTGGTTCCCACCCAGACAGTGCCGTCGGGACCTTCGGCGATCGTGTGTACTTCATTTCTGTAGGATTCCTTCCTGTCGATGTACACCCTGGATTTCCCGCCTTTGATTCGCCAAAGCCCTTTCGTCGTCGAGCCTACCCACGTATAGCCCTCCCGGTCGCGGTGGATCGCCATCACCACATTAAAATCATTCGAGCCGTGCCTGTTGAAGTCCTGAATAAAATATTTATACAATCCCATCCCATGCGTAGCAAACCATGTGTTCCCCTCGGAATCTACAAGTACCTGATTGATCTCGACATCCGTAAGCACCGTGTCCACGACGACCTTCTCACCCTCTATTTTCTTTTTTAAGAGATTGTTCCCATGGCGGGTCCAGAACACATCATTAAGACTGTCGACATACACGATATGGTTTTTGGACGGAAAATTGCCGATTGGCAACACGGCCTCCGTAAATTCTCTCTTTTCAAAATCAACGGTAAACCTGCCTTTGTCCGTCGTAAGCCACACTTGTCCGTTGTAGTTGAAAATACCAAGCAGTCGATTGAAGACCTTCTTATGACTAAAGCGGTACTGGCCTTGCACGGACTTTACATAGAACGAACTATCGCTTGCATAAAGCAGGATATTTTTGTCAGGCATCAGATGGCAGTACGCCACGAGAACATCCGGCTTAAACGGTTTGGCCCAATAGTGCACCGAGTCGCCATAAATTTTTCCGAGATGGCCGGGAGCCGAGATAAAATACAGCGTATCCTGGAGTTCAAACACGCGTCGGATACGGCGTGCGTTGATAGGCGAGCCCGGCTGGTTAAAAGTTTTGAACGCCTCGCCGTCGAACCTGGTCATGCCCCGCGGATGGACGATCCACAGATTTTGTTTCGAGTCCACTTTCAGATAAGTAATGACATTGCTCAGCAGTCCGTCAAGCGTGGTAAAGACCTTGAAGGCGCGGCCGTCAAAACGCGCGAGTCCACCACCGTGCGTTCCAATCCACAAATATCCGTTCTTGTCTTCCAGCATGATGTTCACCTGCGACTGGGGAAGACCATCGATAGCCTTGTAATTGCGAACGGAATACGAATGCTGCTGCGATAAAGCCGGCAGCGCGAGCCATAGAAACAGAGCTGTAAAAATGATATGTCGCATATGGAGCTATCTGCAAAATACAAGATATTTGCCTACAAAGATATCCCCCCCGATGCGGTATTAAATCAAGTGGCCTTTCCGGCTTGAGTTTTCGGTCTCTGCTCTGCCCGGACAGGCCGTTTTTTATTGAAATATCGTCAATGACATTAGGGACTCACAGCTTCATCACTGCGAACCAGTGTCGAAGTTTGGTCGCCACCCTGCGGAACTGAGATCATGGTCTGCAACACATCGCCAACGGGTTGTTCATTCTCATAATGCATTCCCAAAAAAGCCGCGAGTGTTTTTGCAACCTGATTCTGATAACTTT
>CBFGXV010000261.1:0-4989 GCA_965652755.1 uncultured Chryseosolibacter sp.
TGTTTATTGATATAAATTTAGCAATTTACGACGGATAGAAAGCCGTTAATCTCTAACCATTTAAATAATAATTTCGGGATGCCACATGAATTAAAAGGTCAGGTAGCGATTGTCACGGGCGCAGCGTCGGGGCTGGGATTGTCTATTGCAAGAGCGCTCTCGAAAGAGGGTGTTAAACTTGCGCTGCTCGACAGGGACATCGATGGGCTTGAGCGGTTGAAGGACTCATTCGCTTTCGAGGGGCGACGATGCGACATCACCTCGGAAACTGACGTGTCGAATAATGTTGAAGAAATAGCCGGTTTGTTCGGCAGGATCGACATTCTTGTTAATAGCGCTGGCATCACGGGAAAAACAAATGTCAAATCGCATGAGACTGATTCTGCGGATATCCGTCAGGTGTTTGATATTAATTTCATGGGATCGTATTTCACTGCGAAATACGTCTTGCCCGTCATGCTGAAGAACAACTACGGAAGGATATTGCACATTGCATCCATCGCTGGCAAGGAAGGGAACGCCGGCATGCTGGCCTATTCTGCGTCCAAGGCTGCCGTTATCGGGATGACAAAGGTTCAGGGCAAGGAGTACGCTGAAACAGGCATTACCGTGAATGCACTTGCTCCGGCGGTTATTCAGACGGCAATGGTGGACGCAATGCCTGCGGAGCAGGTAAAGTATATGACGGACAAAATTCCGATGAAGCGCTGCGGCACGCTTGATGAGATCGCCGGCATTGCATTGTATATTGTTTCTCCGCAGAACAGTTTCACCACGGGGTTTACGTTTGATCTCTCTGGAGGGAGAGCAACTTATTGAAGCCGGTTGGAGAGGTGGTTTAAAATGCAGGTCTAATACCGTTTAATACCGTCTAAAGGCAGGTTTAATGCAGGTTGAGAATGCAGGTTTAATACCGTCTAAATACCGTTTGATCGAAAGAAACTTCTTGTATTAAACCTGAATTAGACCTTGCATTTAACCTGTATTTAACCTTGCATTTAACCTCGACCCGGGCTGCCCATGCAACTATGGAAAGTAATAACATGATTACAGACACAAAAGTATCTATCGGCGTAGTCGGCCTCGGCTTGATGGGATGTAGCATCGCAACGTGCCTGCTGATGGCTGGACACCCGGTGGTGGCCATTGCACCGATTGAGAGCGATCTGCTGCACGCTGATAAAAGGATCAGGGAACATCTGACAAAGTCCCAACAGGAAGGGCTGACTGATAAATCACCGGACGAGATCATGCAGAACCTGTCGATAACCCCCGACTATTCGCTTCTTTCACCCTGCGCGCTCGTGATAGAATGTACCCTCGAGGACCTCGGGATCAAGCGCACTGTTTTTCAAAAGATAGAGGCGGTGATAAAGGACGACGCATTACTGACGAGTAATACGTCGGCGATCCCCATCAGTATACTCCAACAACAGACAAAACATCCCAAAAGATTTTTTGGATTGCACTGGGCGGAGCCTTCGCACACGACGCGGTTTCTCGAGGTAATATGCGGTGAGCTGAGTGATGTAACGCTTGGTGAATCCCTCTATCAGCTTTCACAGGGATGGGGAAAGGAGCCGACTCTTGTGAGAAAGGATATCCGCGGCTTCATTACCAACCGCTTGATGTATGCAATGTACCGCGAGGCATTTTATCTCGTGGAGAACGGATACGCTACTGTCGAGGATGTCGATCGCGCTTGCCGCAACAATCCCGGATACTGGATGACGCTGTTGGGTGTCTTCAGGTGGATGGATCTGACAGGCGTTGCTGCTTATCACGCTGTGATGAAGGATCTGTTCCCGACGCTGAACAACTCGACAGAAGTCCCGAAACTGATCGACGACATTGTCAAAGCGGGCGGCCGCGGGGTGTCCAACGCGCATGGTTTCCACCAGTATACACCTGAGGAAGCAAAATTGTGGGAGGAAACTTTTAAGGAATTCAGTTACGAGATACGCAAGCTCGCCCTGAAATATCCCGCGGATGTAGTCAAAAAGAAGCTGTGATCCGACGGAATTGTTTGCGTGGGCTGTTCGAACATGCCAGGGTGATAATTTATGTGTCCGGATTATTAAATGAACCATATGAAAAAAATTACGGCAGCGATATGTGTGTTTCTCGTTTGTGGGTTCGCATGCGCGCAGCACGGGCCAAGGCTCATTGTTCGCGGCGATGATATGGGCTATTCCCACGCCGGCAACGAGGCGATCATGAAATGTTCCAGGGAAGGCATACAGACTTCGATTGAAGTCATCGTTCCTTCACCATGGTTTCCGGAAGCGGTGATGATGCTGGAAGAGATACCGGATGTTGACGTCGGAATTCACCTGGCCATCACCAGCGAATGGGACAATGTAAAGTGGCGCCCTCTTACCGAATGCCCCAGTCTCACCGACGCCGACGGGTATTTTTATCCCATGGTAAGTCCGAATAAAAATTATCCCGGTCAGGCGATAAAGGACAGGCCGCTGAAAGTTGAAGAAATCGAACGAGAATTTCGCGCGCAAATTGAATTAGCCCTCCGGAAGATCCCTCGGATCAGTCATATTTCCGGGCACATGGGATGTTCTAACCTTAGTGAAGAAGTCAAGGCGATGACAAAACGCCTCGCAATGGAATACAAGATCGATATTGATCCCGGGGATTTTGGTGTACAGGGAGTGCGGTATGAAGGGCCAAAGGGGACGGGTGGCGAAAAGATCTCGGGCTTCATCAAAATGCTCGGCAAGCTTGAGAAAGGAAAAACCTACTTGTTCGTAGATCATCCCGGCCTGGATTCGCCGGAGCTGCGCGCCATCCATCACATCGGTTACGAGGATGTTGCCGTCGATCGCCAGGGCGTGACGGATACCTGGACGAGTGATGAAGTGAAGGCCGCCATCAAAAGGTATGATGTGCAGCTGATCTCGTATAAAGACTTAATAAAAATGAAGAAGTAGTCGCTCCGGAATTTCACTACATTACATCTGATATGCTCACGCGAAGAGATCTATTGAAACATGCAGCAGTCCTGACAGGAATAACCCTGAGCGCCGGCGATGCCAGTGCAGGCGTGAAGCAAAAACGGGGCATGCGCATAGGTGCATGCGATTGGTCTATCGGCAAGAGCAGCGACATCGGTGCGTTTGCCCTGGCGCAACAGATCGGCCTGGATGGGATTCAAGTGAATCTCGGCTCCGACGACAACAACATGCACATGCGCGAGAGTGACCGCCAGCGCGCTTACATTGACGCATCAAAAAGAACCGGCGTCCGGATTGCAAGCCTTGCAATCGGAGAGCTGAACAGAGTCCCTTACAAGTCAGAGCCACGCACGGACGAATGGGTCTGGGATGCGGTAGACGTAGCCCATAACCTCGATGTGAGTGTCATCCTGCTCGCATTCTTTGCGAAGAACGACCTGCGCGGAGATGAAGCCGGAAAGAGAGAGGTGATCAGAAAGTTAAAAGTGGTCGCGCCGAAAGCGGAGAAACAGGGAGTGATCCTGGGAATAGAATCATATCTCAGCGCCGAGGAGCATATGGAGATCATCCAACAGGTAGGATCGAAAAATCTCAAGGTATACTATGATTTCAGAAATTCCGCCGACGCGGGATATGACGTCATCAAAGAGATCAAATGGCTTGGCAAGGACATGATATGCGAGTTGCACATGAAAGAAAATGGTTTCCGGCTGGGAGAAGGGACGATGGATTGGAAGAAGATATCCGGGACTTTGATGGAGATGGAGTACTACGGCGACGGATGGATGCAGATCGAATCAGCGAATCCGAAAGGGGCTGATGTCACAGAAAGTTACAGGCACAATCTCGCATTCCTCCGGCAGCAATTTAATATTAAAGGTTAAGTGATTTAATTGTATTGATATGCGTCCGATAGTTTTTGCTGTACTCATTTCCCTTATTGCATGTAAAGAGACCCCTCAGGATGAGCAACCATTGCTTTTCCTGCCCGATGATCTCGAAGCAAGTTTATGGGCTGAGTCGCCGATGTTTTACAATCCCACAAACATCGATGTGGATTTCAGGGGACGTATCTGGGTGACTGAAGCCGTAAACTATCGAAACTTCAACAATGACTCCACCAGGGCATTGCATCATCCGGAAGGCGACCGTGTTGTCATACTCGAGGACACCGATGGAGACGGCAAAGCCGATCATTCGAAAGTATTTGTACAGGATAAAGATCTTCTCTCTCCGCTTGGCATCGCTGTAATTGGTAACCGCGTTTTTGTTTCGTGCTCACCGAACCTCATTGTATACACCGATGAGAATGGCGACGATGTTCCTGACAAAAAGGAGATTTTTCTCACAGGGTTCGGAGGATTGGATCATGACCACAGCTTGCATGCGGTAGTTGGAGGGCCGGACGGTAATCTTTACTTCAACACCGGTAATGCCGGGCCTCATGTTGTGACCGACAAAGCAGGCTGGACGTTGCGCTCGGGCAGCGTTTACACGGGTGGGACACCGTACAATAAAGTCAATCAGGGCAATATGAAGAGCGACGATGGTCGGGTCTGGGTGGGAGGGCTGGCGCTGAGGATCAGTCCGTCTGGGGAAGGTCTGGATGTACTGGCTCACAATTTCAGGAACGCTTATGAACTCGCAGTGGATTCGAGGGGTGACATGTGGCAGAACGATAATGACGACCAGGTCGTGGCTTGTCGCACCACGTGGGTGATGGAGGGGGGCAACGCCGGATATTTCAGCAGTGATGGCACGCGTGCATGGCAGGCCGACCAGCGACCCTGGCAGGACGTCTTTACGGCGCACTGGCACCAGGATGATCCGGGCGTTATGCCGGCGGGTGACAACGCAGGGGCTGGCTCTCCGACGGGTGTCGTCGTCAATGAAGGGGACGGACTGGGCCGGAAGTACCGCGGGATGCTGTTGAGCGCAGATGCCGGAAGAAATGTTGTGTTCGGCTATCTGCCGGAGAAACAACGGTCGGGCTATGACCTGGGTAAACGCCAAAACTTTC
>CBFGXV010000262.1:0-4984 GCA_965652755.1 uncultured Chryseosolibacter sp.
CGTCGAGATCCGGGAAATCCAGGTCTCCTCCCTGAAGCAGGAACTGGAAAGAACGGCCACCGACACATCACAGCAAAGCGCAAGCCTCCAGGAGTTCGAGAAGAAACTCATTGTGCTGCAGCAAGAGATCGGCGTAAAGACCGAAGAGCTCGAGGGTTTAAAGAAAGAGGAGGAAGACGTTCAGGCACGCACTTCCCATCTGGAGAAGACCATCGACATGATCCGAGAGGAAATGAATGTTACCAACCGGAAGCTGGATGCGCGGCAGAATGAATACAACCTCACGAAGTCACTTGTCGAGAACCTTGAGGGTTTCCCGGAAGCTATCAAATTCCTGAAGAAGAAGATCGCGAAAAACGCACCCTTGCTGTCTGATATCCTCACGACTTCGGAAGAATACCGCGTGGCGATCGAAAATTATCTCGAGCCGTATCTCAATTACTATATTGTCGAACATGAAGCTGAGGCTTACGACGCCATCAACATTCTGAGTGACGCCTCCAAGGGAAAAGCGCACTTCTTCATTCTCGACGCATTCGAAAAGTTTGAGTCCTCCTCGACGAGGATCTATTCCAACGCGTTTCCCGCAACGCAGATCATCGAGTTTGATCCCAAGTACAAAAAACTTATGTCCTTTATTCTGGACAGGGTTTATATCTATGAAGGGGACGTTAAGAATATTCCGGCAAGTGACGAGAATACATTTATCACAAAAAGCGGAAAACTGACAAGAAGGAGATTCAGCATTTCCGGCGGTTCTGTCGGGCTCTTCGAGGGCAAGAAGATCGGCCGCGCGAAGAACCTTGAAAAGCTGGAGAAAGAGATCCGCGAGCTCACGACGAAACTGGACGAGATTAGAAGCAGCCTCGTCGAAAGGCAAAGGGATTTCGAAAAGCTTCGCAATAACAAGCTGCGCCATGAGATCGAAAACCTTCAGCATGAAATCCGCCAGGTTAATGAGGAGTATGTCTCTGTGCGCACGAAACGCGAACAGTTTGCCAACATGCTCAGCAGCGCAGACCTCAGACGGGAAGATATGCTCGAGAAGATCGACACTTTACTTCGCGAGCTGGATGATCTGCGACCCAGGGCACAGCAGGCTCAACATGACCTCGGCGAACAGGAGGCCAGGCTTTCCCTGCTCTCAGACGACCTCGCCTCTTACTCCGAACTACTGAGTCAGAAGTCAGCGGCTTACAACGAACAAAACATATTCTTCCACCAGCAGGAAAACCGCGTCAAAAGCATCGACCAGGAGATCAGGTTCAAGCAGGAATCCATGGACCAAAGCGGACAACGCATCCAGGTAAATTCCGACGAGCTGAAGAAGAATGAGCAGGAGATCCACAACATCGCAGAATCCACTCAGACCAACGATGACGAGCTGCTCGGCATGTACGCTGAAAAGGAGGAGATGGAAAAGGGCTTGAGCGAAGCCGAGAAGGAATACTACGAATCCCGCGGAAACATCGACGTGGTCGAGAAAGAACTGCGCGAGATCCAGCACAGGCGTCAGAACCTGGATACGCATCTGATGGAATTGCAGAACACGCTGAATGAAAGCAAGCTTCAGCTTAACTCGGTGAAGGAGCGTTTGTCCGTTGAATTTAATGTCGATCTCGACGAGGTCACCGGACAGGCAACCCCTGAGGAGAGCGAGGCGCTGGTGAAAGCCGATGAGGAAAAAATACGCCAGGAGGTTAACAAGATCCGTGAAAGGCTGGACAACATGGGGCCTATCAACCCTATGGCTATGGAAGCATACACGGAGATCAAGGAGCGCAATGATTTTATCAACGCGCAGAAGGAAGACCTGCTGAAAGCGAAGGAATCGCTGTTCAATACCATCAACGAGATTGAGGGTGTCGCCAGCGAGACGTTCATGGATTCCTTTAACAAGATCAAGGATCACTTCATTCGTGTATTCAGGTCGTTGTTTACAGAAGGAGATGAGTGCGACCTGCGACTGGTTGATCCGACGAAGCCGCTCGATTCAGAGATAGAGATCATTGCGAAACCTAAGGGCAAGCGGCCGCTGACGATCAATCAACTTTCAGGGGGAGAAAAAACCCTGACTGCGACCGCGCTACTGTTCAGTATGTACCTGCTGAAGCCAGCACCGTTCTGTATCTTCGACGAGGTTGACGCACCTTTGGATGACGCCAACATCGACAAGTTCAACAATATCATACGGAACTTCAGCAAGGACAGCCAGTTCGTTATCGTGACCCACAACAAGCGGACAATGTCCTCAACCGATGTCATCTATGGCATCACCATGGTTGAAAAAGGTATTTCCAGGGTAGTGCCCGTGGATCTGCGCGAGCTTGCCTGATTTGACTTATAACATCATTAAAGCCCTGGTACTCAATGTATCAGGGCTTTTTTTTAGACTATCCCGCAAATAGACCCCTGCTGCGTCAAAATTCGGCCTTTTATGCCGGTCCGGAGACGAGGAGGGAACGCAGTCAGCTGCGATCTTCAACTATTTTCAGGTGTCGGAAAAATGCGCGATCGGCTTATCCGTTATAGGCTTTATTGGCGGGGAAATTATTTTTTCCGAAATTTATAATTCCTCCCCACCAATCGGATTCTTGGTCAATATTGATTATTTTTTCGTTTCAGATATGAAACAATAATGCACAACCTTTTCAAATTTTGTTTGTTTCAGTTTTCAGAAGCTCCGCAGTAAAAACCGCCGCCTAACGGATAAGCCAAACGCATGATTAAACTTTTACGCTCGATTGTTTTACTCTTCGCTATAATTGTCAATGCCCACGCTCAGGAAGTTGTCGTGTCGGGAAAAGTAACGTCAAGTGTGGACGGCGGCGATGTGCCCGGCGTAAGCATAAGGATAAACAACTCCAATCAGGGCACGGTGACGGACGTCGAAGGCAATTACCAGATCACAGCCTCCCCGACTGATACGCTGTTATTTACTTTTATTGGTTTCAACACGGCGCGCGAGGTCGTAGGTGACCGTACCACGATCAACGTACTCATGCAGGAGGAGTCCACTGAACTTGGCGAAGTCGTCATAACCGGTTTCCAGGAAGTGCAGCGGAAATTATTTACCGGGTCTGCGGCGAATGTAAAAATGAGCGATGTGAAGATCACTGGTATGACCGATGCGACCCAGATGCTGGAAGGCCGCGTTGCCGGGGTAACGGTTGACAACGTTTCGGGAACTTTCGGAACGAGCCCGAAGATCCGCATACGCGGAAACACATCCATCAACGGCGATAATCAGCCTCTGTTCGTTGTCGACGGTGTTATTCTCGAAGATCTTAACAACGTCAGCGCCGATGACATCATGACGGGAAACGCCAACACGCTGACTGCATCATCTATCGCCGGACTGAACCCGGACGATATTGAATCGTACAACGTCCTGAAGGACGCGTCGGCCACCGCCCAGTACGGCACGCGGGCAAAGAGCGGCGTAATTGTGATCACGACAAAACGCGGGCGCAGCGGTCAAACCCGCGTCAACTACTCCGGCAACTTTTCGATCCACCTGCGTCCCTCCTACTCCCAGTTCGACATTCTGAATTCCGTGGATGAAATGTCCGTTTACAGGGAAATGTATGAGAAGGGGCTGGTGGATATCACCACCTCGGTGCGCGCGCAAAATTTCGGACCACTTGGAAAGATGTTCAGTCTTATCTCGGAACACCAGATCCCCTGGGGGCCCGATGGCTCGCTCAACGAAGAGTTTCTCAACCAGTATGAGACGGCGAACACCGACTGGTTCGATGTACTGTTCCGCGATTATTCGCTGCAACAACAACATTCGGTCAGTCTGACCTCGGGTACGGAAAAACACAACAGCTATTATTCGCTCAGTTATCTCCACGACAATGGCCAGACCATAGCCGACAATGTGAAGCGTTTTTCCGGCACGGCCAAGAACAGCTTCCAGTTCACGAACAAGTTCTCGATGGATCTTAAGCTCACCGCAAACTACAGATTGCAGAAGGTTCCCGGCACTCAGAACAGGGACTTTGATCCGATCACAGGGCGCTACAGACGGGATTTCGATATCAATCCCCTGAGCTATGCGCTGAACACCAGCCGGTCGATCAGGCCTTACGACAGCGATGGCAACCTGGAGTATTTCAGACGCAACTACGCTCCCTTTAACATTCTTCGGGAAGTACAACTGAACTACATCAATATCAACGTCGCTGATATCGCCACGCAGGCCGATCTCACTTACGATCTCACCGATAACCTGACATTCCGCAGCGCGCTTCAGGGCCGGTACGCCACAACGCAGCGCGAGCACGTGATCCACGAACAATCGAACCAGGCGGAGGCCTATCGCGCCGATGACACGCAATACATTCAGGATGCAAATCCGCTCCTCTTCCGCGACCCGGACGACCCGGGTGCGCAGCCCAAAGTGGTGTTGCCCGAGGGAGGTTTTAACAACATCAACCAGGACGAGCTCAAGAACTTTTACATCCGCAATACCATCGACTGGTCATCCACCTTCAATACCGTGCACAATGTGAGTGTGCTGGCCGGCCAGGAGATCAAATTTACCGACCGCATGGCGCGAAGGGTCGATGGGATTGGTGTCGTCTATGAGAATGGCGGCATCGTCAATACAGATCCGCTCATGATCGACTTCCTGAACCGCCAGGGTATCCAGACGTATGAAATGGCCGTGGATCGCGAGCGCTTTGCCGGATTTCTGCTCACCGCCGCGTATGCATTCCGCGAAAAATATATTCTGAACGGAACAGTGCGTTACGACGGATCAAACCGCCTGGGGAAGAGCAAGAACGCGCGTTACCTGCCCACATGGAACATCAGTGGCGCCTGGAACATAGACCGCGAGTCCTTCATGGATTTTTCCTGGCTGGACCTGCTCAAGCTTCGCGCAACGTATGGCCTGTCAGCCAACCTTGGACCAAACACCAGCGCATTGCTCAACTTACGCTCAGCCGTTACCTTGCGACCGACCGATGTTGAAACC
>CBFGXV010000263.1:0-4982 GCA_965652755.1 uncultured Chryseosolibacter sp.
TTCGCTCGTTGCAGCGATCGGTTCAGTTCTTGGAGATATCGCTCCCGGTCGCGGAGCTGTTGATTCAAAGCAAACTCGCCAGTCACATCCTGGCAGGTGCCCAGCAGCGCAATCGGTTTGCCTTGATGGTCAGCCAATACTTCCCCTTTGCCGCGAAGGATTTTCGCAACGCCATCTGCGGCGGTTATCCGGAAATTGTATTCATCAACATACAAGGTCTCCAATGTCTTCTTGATTCCGGCGGCCCGATCCTCTTTGTCCTCGCGATGAACAAACGACATAAATCTTTCAAAAGTAATTTCTTCCGACTGCGGTTCGAGCCCGTAGATCCTGTACATCTCGTCAGACCAAACCACCTTGTTATCCCGAAGTGACCACGACCAGTTGCCGATATGTGCGATGGCCTGCGCCTGCTTATACAGTTTTTCGCTCTCCCTTAGTTTCTGAATGATGAGATGACGTTCTGTGACATCCGCAACCGTGCCGATCATCCGCTCTGGCCTGTCGTTGCCGAAGATCACCTTGCCACGCGCCAATATTATCTTTTCTTTTTGCTCACCGACAAACCGGTATTCACATTCATAATCACCCGTGATCAGAGCTGTTTGAATGGCGTGCTCTACTTTTTCACGGTCATCCGGATGCACGTGGTGAAGGAAGTCGGTCAGACTACCGCTAAGGCCGACGCCAAAGATCTGGTGGATCTGCCGCGTGATAGAAGTTTGTGTACCCACGAGATCCCAATCAAAGCTTCCGACCTGGCCGATCTCCTGCGCTTCCAGTAATTGTTGCTCGCGCCGGCGCAATTCCTTATTGATTTTCTGGATTTCCTCTCGCTGTACCTCCAGGTAAGACGTGAATGTTTCCGAATCAAAAACAACCGAAAACCGGTGCAACTCATCAACAAGATGTTGCCAGACGCACTGGTCGGAGGTATACTCAGAAATAAACTGGCGCAACACGGCGCTCCTGACGTAATTCACGAGAGCGATGTCGTGCGCATGTATTTGTTCCTTGGTAATTTCGGGGATCTCATTGTTGAGCCACGTCGCGATGCTTTGTCTGATATATTTTTCCGCGTTATTCGCTGCCAGCAGACCAAGCATTTCCCGGACGGAGGCTACCAGAAGCGCCCGGCGTTGCTCCTCTGCGATGGATTTGAACAGATGCCGGAGCGGGATATCGGACTCGATATATCGCCTCTGGAGTTCCTGCACAAAAGCATCAAGCTTGTTATGAAGAATATAGGCGGCAAACTCCGGGGTATATTTAAAATCGAGGCCGATTTTTTCACCGAGAAATTTGAGCGCTGCTTTGTCCATTTGAATTACGGGGTTTAAGAGAGCGCCTTCCATGCGGTACTCTAATCCTGAAGGCAGTAAAGCGATCAGGCGGTTCTGCCAGATGCCAGATTTACAACGCGAAAATATGTTGGCTGGAACTTGCGGCGTGTCGTCGATTAATTAGCTCAGCGGCTGCTAGTTAACCTACTATTTCAGATATAAGTTACAAGAAAGTGCCGTGGTTAGCAAGCGGTTGCCTGGCATATATTTTTTCCTATTGCCCTATTGTCTCTATATAAAATACAACCGTAAATAATCAGAAATATGACAACGTTATGGAAAATTGATCCCGCGCATTCTGAAGTGCAGTTTAAGGTTAAACATTTGATGATCACAACTGTGACCGGATACTTCCGCCACTTCGATCTGACGGTGGAAACAGAAGATGAGGATTTCATGCAGGCGAAAAAAATCGAATTCACTGCCGATGCTGCATCCATCGACACAAATAGTGAGCAACGCGATGCCCATCTGCGTTCAGCTGATTTCTTTGATGTTGAGAAATTCGGACAGATCCGTTTTGTCGGAAAAGTTTTCGAGCGCGCCGGGGAGGATTACAACTTGACGGGAGATCTGACAATACGCGGCGTTACCAAACCTGTAACCGTAAAGGTTCACTTCGGCGGGATTGTTGTGGATCCCTACGGCCAGACTAAAGCAGGATTTGAAGTGGAAGGCAAGATCAGTCGCAAAGAGTTCGGCCTCGTGTGGAATGCGATGACTGAAGCAGGCCAGGTAGTGGTGGGCGACGACATAAAGCTTCTAAGCGAAATTCAATTGATCAGGCAGACGCGTACGACTGCGGATAATCTCCACTCCACAGCGGAAAGTGCTTATAGATAAACAGGTAACAGGTTGTTGGCCTGATGCCTTTGCCTGTGGGTTCTCAGAGGCATCAGGTCTACCTTACGTTTTCTGTTTCTTCTTCCGTGCGGAGGGAAACAATACGTTGTTGAGGATCAACCGGTATCCGGGAGAATTTGGGAACAGGTTCAGGTCAGTTGGTCCGCGTCCGCGACCAGGCACGCCTTCAGGATCGTGCCCGCTATAGTACGTCCAGTGTCCTCTTTCGAGTTCGCCGTAAATGTATCGCACGTGATTTTTGCTCTTGTTCTCACCCAATATCAAGGCGGTCGGCTTCACAACATACTTATTGAAGGCTGTCGTCTGGCCGTGAAATTCGCGGATATAATAGTCATGGTTCTGCGTGAGCATGGTGGGCACGATATCCCATTTTGCGGAGAAGTTGAATACGTTAAAAAAGTCGCGCGATGAGTCGAAATAATCGCGATTCACATTGATATCCGAGAAGCGCCGGCTATATCCGGGTTCAAGCGTGAATTTCTCGAATGCGAGGCTTTTAACAAAATCCAGTTTTTCCTGTGCTCCCGGGTCCGGGTCATCTCCGTCAAAGGTGCTTTCGCTGATATCGACACCTTCAGCGGCAAGGGCGATATCAAACGTTTCGGCGCCGGAGCACATCGCAAACAGATACCCACCAGCTGCGCAGAAAGCTTTGATCTTCTTTGCGACCGCTAGTTTCATCTCCGAAACTTTCGCATAGCCTAACCGTTGCGCAGTTACTTCCTGGATATCCGCCTCTATGCGCGACGCATTGCGACGCATATGCCGCCCGTGCTGTCCCGTGAAATCTTCATGGTGCAGGTGTAGCCAGTCGAACCTCGCAAGGGCATCTTCGAGCACCTCTGCATCGTAAATGATCTCATAGGGGATTTCCGCATAATCCAGAACCAGGATAACGGCATCAGTCTCATCCAGCACGAACTCATTCTTCGGAGAGTATACTGCAATTCGCGGCGCCTTCTCTAACCTGACAGCATTCATATTAACGGCTGGGCTCGATATCTCCTCGAGGATCTTGTTTGTCTCAGCATCGGAGACGATCTCATGGGATACGCCCCTTATCAGACACTCCTGCTGGATCTCCTTTGACCACGGAATCAGGAAACTGCCTCCACGGTAATTCAACAGCCACTCCAGATTGATCTCGCGCTGAAGAACATAATAGGCAAGGCCATAAGCCTTGAGATGGTTGCGCTGACTCACATCCATCGGTATGATAATCGAATTAGCCCCGCCTAAATACGGAGCCAGTACCAGCAGCATGATTACCATTGCCCTCATTCGATTACCCGGGTTACACCATTGCTGAATATACGTTTTTCCAGGATCTAAATTCAAAAATCCGGGAATTGTTTTCCATTTTGCCCTTGCATCAAACCTGTTCTATATGCCAGAGTTGCCAGACCTGCAGGCCTTCAGCCACAACCTTTCCAGGAAACTGGCGGGAAAAAAACTCGAAAAAATACATGCCGTCTACCGGAAAAAATTCAAGACTCCGGAGAAGGATCTGCAGCGCGCCCTCAATGGAGCTACGCTTACTTCAATTTATCGCGAGGGGAAAGAGATACATTTTGCCTTCGACAATGGAAACGTCCTTGGTCTGCACATGATGCTGAAAGGCAAGTTGAATTACTTCGAAAAGAAGAATGAACATAAATACACGATAATCGAGTTGTTATTCACAGATGGTACAGGACTCGCCATGACCGATTTCCAGGGGCAAGCCACGCCAACCCTGAACCCTGAACCGCGCACGGCCCCCGATGCGTTATCCGCAGATGCCGGTTATAAATTCCTCCGGGAAAAGCTGGGCCGGTCCAGATCCGCAGTAAAAAAGCTGCTCATGGATCAGAAGATCATTCGGGGTATTGGCAATGCGTACGCCGACGAGATCTTATGGCACGCGGGTATATCGCCCTTCTCCATCAGCAACAAGATCCCCGATCCGGCGATCAGAAAGCTGGCAAAAAGTATCAAAGCGGTATTTTCGAAAGCTGAAAAAATGATACTCAAGACGGATCCGGACATCATCGGGGGAGAGCTTCGCGATTTTCTCGATATTCACAACCCTGACAAAACGCACAGCCCGACAGGAGCGAGGATACAAAAAGATGAAAGCTCGGGAAGGAAAACGTACTATACGAACGAACAGAAGCTGTGGAGTTGAACGATGATAATGTTACCACTTCCTAGTGCTGATCAAGCAGCAGGTTCACACCAACTGCCAGGCTGAAGATCTGACGGAATTTAATACTGTCCGACATGGTCTTGTACCAAAGATAAACATCTACCGTGCCTCCCTCGGCGTAGACTTCAATTCCACGCAAAAAGCTGATGTCGTCTGAGAAGATGCGCTGAAGACGCGCGCCACCATAGGCGATGACATGAACATTCTTTGGAAAATCATAATAACTCTCCGGAAAATGAGAGGGCATTTTGAAAAAAGCATTTCCGCCGACTTCCAACGCAAGTCCCAGCCCGAGATACGGGATGATTGTCTGATTGTTCTTTAAGGTGTGATATAACAGCGGGAAATTATTCTTCGCGGTGATCGTGTGTATGGATGCGTGAGCGACTGACCGTGGCACATATCCATACATTAGCGCGAGCTGATAATCTTTCCTGGTTGAGTTATAACCCACGCCGGTTGAAATGAACCCGATATTTCCCGCAAATTGAAGGGGCACATAATGCGGCAGGTACCATCGTCTGGATCTGGTTGAATCGCCGGGATCACCCATGGAAAACGCCGGTAAGCCGGATAATACCAATAAG
>CBFGXV010000264.1:0-4973 GCA_965652755.1 uncultured Chryseosolibacter sp.
GGGATGACATCCTTCTCAACGCCAGGAACGGACACGTTATCCGCAAATCAACCCAGGCTTATAATCTGGATTTTATCAATTCCTGTATCACGCTGTTATCCGCGGTCGTGATCGTCGCCTATATCATGTACACAGTCTCGCCTGAGGTAACCGAGCGCTTCAACAGCGACTACCTGTTCATCACGACTATTTTTGTCATCGCCGGGGTCATGCGTTATCTCCAGATCATTTTTGTCGAGAACAGATCGGGCTCACCAACGAGAATATTTGTCAAAGACAAGTTCATCCTTGCAACAATCGCGGGCTGGATATTAAGCTTTTATCTGATTATTTATACATTGTAGCAATACCGTCCAACTTCCTGAAACCCATTTCATATGACCGTCACAATCCGGGACGCCCATAACGAATCATCCGCCACATCGAGACTTCAGGAGTCCGACACATCCACCCTTGTGCTTTTCGACTTCGACGGCACCATTACAACCAGGGACACGTTGATTGAATTTGTACGTTTTTACAAGGGAAAAAGAAAATACTGGACGGGAATGTTGATGCTTGCTCCGATGCTGGCGCTTTTCGCATTCAAGATCATCCCAAACTGGAAAGCAAAACAGTTCTTTCTCGCCCACTACTTCAAGGGTGAGTCGCTGGCAAACTTTCGCTCAAAATGCCTGGCGTTTTCAACCAGGCAATTACCGCAGCTGATCCGTCCGGGGGCATTGAGGGCATTAAAAGCGTATCGCGATGCAAATGCGACAATCGCTGTGGTAAGCGCTTCCGCGGAAAACTGGGTGAAACCCTGGTGCGATCAACAAGGGATTCTATGCCTGGCCACAAAACTGGAAGTTAAGAACGGCCTTATCACGGGAAAAATAGAAGGTCGCAATTGTTATGGCGACGAAAAAGTTTGCCGCATCAGAGAACACTTCGACCTGGCGAAATTCAAAACGATCATCGCTTACGGTGACTCCTCCGGCGACAAGGAAATGCTGGAGTTGGCACACCATCAACATTACAAACCCTGGCGGGATGAGTAATAACACCCCTTAAAATGTCCTGATCAATAAGGTATCAAAGGGAGAACTATCAATCACTTCCAGCTTGATCCTGATCATAGCATCTAAGCCTTTCATTCAATCAAGCGGATCTCAATTTTACCCTGACCAGCCTTTTGCGCGGGTTCCACCTGTTCTACTATTATTCGCTCCGCTCCTATTCCGGACTGTTCCAGATGCTCGGTAATAGCAGCTAATCGTCTTTTACTCAAACTATCGCTCTCCTCCTCTCTGACTATGAGATGAAAGAGCACTCTCTTTTCAAGCTGAAGCTTGTTTGCGATGTAGAACAGCAATTCCTTTTGAGATGCATTCAGTTCACCTTTTCTTGTCGCGAACAAGACTTCGTTGGACACAGATCCGCCGAGTTTCCGGTTCCATTCATCGCCAGACAGATAGCGCTGTCCGGAAGCAAGCACTGTTTTCCCGTGCGTAACCCTGGCTTCATAAAGATCGGCGTACTTTCCTTCGCGGTTGCTCGCAAAGTAAGCGATTGAATCGCCGTATATTGAGAAATATGCATCGAACCTTTTCGTATTAACTTCCTTGCCAAGATTCACCGGCAACGACCAGGTTTCCCAGGAATTGTAGAGGCGTTCGCTGTAGAAAATATCCGCGTCGCCTTCACCCCCATGACCGTTGCTCGCGAAATACAACCGCTTTTTGTCGGGCGAAAGAAACGGAGATATCTCAAACCCCCTTGTATTGATCGTGGCTCCGAGGCTGCGGGGCACTGACCATTGGTTCGCCGAATTTTTCACACTGAAGTAAATGTCCTCTTCACCTCTGCTGTCGGAGCCCTTCATTGAAAAAAGGATGACGTCAAAATCAGGGGAAACATAGACTCCAAGGAAAGTCTGGTTATCTATACCGGGAATGGGTACGAATTCCGGCCTTGTCCAATAGTTGTTGATACGCGATGTTACATAAATACCGTTCACTTTTTGATTCGGCATTGCGCTGAGGAAATATCTTTTGGTTCCGTCCCTGCTCATGCCGATGATGGCGTTATGTCCGTCGTCGTTTATTTCGGCAGGTAAGCTGTTGCTTGGATTTTTCCACGCATCAGCGCTAGCCTCACTATACCAAACGTCAAGTCCTGAAAATTTCCCGCCTGAATTAGCCGCGTAAAGCGCCCTCGTAAAAAACAGATGTCTTCCGTCAGGTGACAACAGGGGAAGTCCTTCCTCCCCTGTGCTATTCAGAGATGGCGGTAGCTTTTTGACCGACTGGAATTTCAGAAGCTGCGCTGTGCTCGCCATCGGAGCAACAAACAGAATGAAGAGGATTATTATTTTCGTTACCATGTGTATTGCGAATATTTTCTAAAATTATTCAGTCGCAGCGCGAGCACAAGTTCGTGACTGCCATCGTTAAACTGCCTGAATTCCCCCAAAGACATTTCATAAGAGTAAGAGGCGCCCAATCTTTCGTTGAAGTTCCACCCAATGATAGCCACGCCGCTCTTGATGTCACGGTAGGTCAATCCGAGCCAGATATTGTCTCGAAAGAACGCTTTGGCATTGTAGTCAATTACAAACTCATTGTTCATCTGGAGCAATGCCAGCACACTCGGCTTCAGTGTGATGTCTGCGTTCAGATAGAAGGATACGCCGGCCTGAACTGAACCCCGATAGAAGGGCTGGGTCATCGCCAGCTCGGATGCTTCAAGTACCGTGTACAACAGAGGAAGATAAGTAACACCGATGTAGTAGTCGGCAGAGTACAAAAGTATCCCTGTCCGCAAATTCAGATCGGTCTGTGAAGTCGAGCTGCTCAGCAGGTGGTTATAGAACTGGTCTGGGTCGCGGACTGTAACTTCGCTTACATCGAGCTTGCGATTTTCGATGAGCAGGGACGCCCCCGCAGCAAACCTCGCCTTCTTGCTCACAGGATAGTGTATCGAATAATTCACGTTGCCTCCCACAGATTTGAGGACGCCAACTTCCGAGTGAAAGATATTACCGCCGAGGCCATGGATCATCCTTCTTGCACGCGGCAGATTTTCAGGATTTGTCGCAGTGGGATCACTGAGCCTGAGTGAATTGTAAGACAGGTCCAATGGCTCGATCAGCCGCGTCTGGTATGAGAGGTTGATGAACTTCGGAGAATGGCTCCCAAATCCTGCCCACTGATAGCGATAACTGAATTTCAGATCGTTGAAGTTTTCAATGCCTGTAAACGCCGGGTTATAAAGTGGCATAAACTGAAAACCCTGGGCATTGTTGGGAATGTACTGGGCCTGCAACGATCCTGTTGCCATCAACACAAATATGATCCATATGATCTTTTTCATAATTAGCGGAGTATAGTCACAATACCTTTATAAGTCTTATTATTTCTCAGTTGCAGGTCAATCGTATAAAAATATGTATCAGCCGGCAACAGTTCCCCTCGCATCGTTCCGTCCCACGGACGTTCAAAACCCTTTGCACGGTATACCAGTACCCCCTGTTTGTTGTAAACACTGATAACCGCGTTCGTCATCTCCTGAAGACCGCCGCCGGGCCTGTCGATGATCCATGTGTCATTCGCCTGATCTCCATTCGGCGTGAACCCCGAAGGGATCTCAAACTCCACAAAGGTGTACTGCAGCATGATGACTTTTTCCGCGGGCTCGCTTGACACCTTGCCATCATTGACAGTGAACGTTATCCCCTTGGGTTCGAGTAAAGGATCCGTGGTATTCTGATACAGGTACTTCACAGATCTTAGCGCGTTAATGTATTCGGTCAAGGGCGCAGTTCCGGTAAAATGAAGTGTGCCGCTCTGGTAATCAAAGCTGCCCCTGATGCTCCCCACCGCCTGAAATTGAAGGAGGTCTTCTTCCGGCCTGAAGCTACCAGGTCGAAAGGCAATTGTCGCGCTTGCCAAAGTGTCATCATCCACATCGACAATATCAATGAGCGGATCCAGCAATGCAGGCTCGCCGTTCACCTCATACCTAAGCGTGTCTGCTTGTAATAGGACCGACGGAGCATCGTTAATCGAGAGGATGGAGATATCCACCCTCGCCGGGTTAAGGCTGAAGTTGTAACCATCAAACGCATTCCATGTGAATGAATCCATGCCAAAAAAATCAGCTGCAGGATCGTAAGTGAGCTGGGACACCTGTGCGGAAGATATTGTGTCGCCGGCCTTCACCGCTGTCTCTGACAACAAAAGGCTGCCGGATTTTGGCAGCTCAATGATCTTCACCGCACTCAAAGGATTTTCGTTCTGGTCGGTATATCCCGATGCAAAAAAATCTGCCTGGAACGTTACCGGTAAGTCCTCCTCGGAAATGAGGGACAACGGAGTCAGCGTTGGCCTGACATTTACATAGATCACAAATGACTGGCTCGCGCTTGTCACGGCATCATTAACCCGCAAAGTGACATCCACATTCCCGAGAACGCCAGCCGGGGGCCTGCCGCTAAGGATAGCCGTTCCGTTGCTTGCCGGATTCGAAAGGGTCAGCCATGACGGCTTCGCCGTGGCGCTGATCGCAACCTTTTCTCCGTCGGGATCGGAAGCTGTGACGGTGTAAACATATTCCTCCTGTACAACGGCCACCGTGACGGGCTGCGATGTAAAGTAAGGGGCATCGTTCACTGGCTGAATGACTACCGAGAATTTTCTCGTAATGGAGTTGACATGCGGCGCTACACCCGATCCGTTATCGGTAACGGTGACGGATACTTCTGCTGTTCCTGAAACATTTGGTTTTGTCTTGAATTGAAGAAGCCCGTTCACAGCAGGGCTGGTATACGCAACGCTGAACAGATCAAAAAACTCCGGCTTATTCGTTGAGGCCGTCACAGTAACGGGCTGCGTTTCGCCAGGGCCGGGACTGATCCCGCCGAGCGGAACATTCTGCTGCTCCGCATCCTCCATGATGGTGATGGTGTTGATGACATTCAATGTCGGTGCTGT
>CBFGXV010000265.1:0-4969 GCA_965652755.1 uncultured Chryseosolibacter sp.
ATGCGTTCATTCATTCATACCTGGATCCTTCTATGATGACCAAGACTATTGATATAAAGGCCGGAAGACTTTTTCCGTTTCACTTTCTGATTCTTGGAGGCATTCTGCTTTTGGCGGGAGTGATTGTCGCCGTTAATTACCCCATCGCCTCCGCGATCCTGCTTCCTCTCGGGTTGTTAATCGTCACGGCGTATGAAGGAACTGAGATCGATACAAGTGCGAGAACTTTCCGGGAATACAATTGCTTTCTCTTTATCAAGTCGGGGAAGAGAATAACATACAAGTCGTTGGAGGGCGTCTTTATCCATAAGGCAAAGGTCACTCAAAAGATGTTCAGTCCGCGCACGATGAATTCATCTACGTTTACGCACGTTGAATACAATGCATACCTGAAAACCGATCGCGAAAAGATATTTTTGATGTCAGGGCGAAATAAGATGAGGTTGCTGAAAAAAGTGCAGAGCATCGCCGCACTTCTGAAAACTCCGGTTGCCGATCACGCGGTACTTCCCTGAGCCAATACGCGACCAATTTCTAAATTGGTGGATGGATACTATCTTGCCATCCAAAATTTTTGCTTGATAGAGCTTTTCGGTTTTGTATTCTCTGCAAATCAGTTGCTGATCTTTCTTGTTGTGTCAGTGCTTATCGGGATGTCAAAAACCGGTATTCACGGCGCAGGCATGATGGCGGTTCCATTGCTCGCCCTGGTATTCGGAGGGCAGCTCTCGAGCGGCATACTGCTTCCGATATTATGCCTTGCCGATGTCATCGGCGTATGGTATTATCATCGCCATGCATCGTGGTATCACCTTAAAAAACTTTTTCCATGGGCGGCGCTGGGCACCGTGCTGGGAACTTTAGTCGGAGGGGCGATGGACGACCAGACATTCAAGGTGGTCATGGCGGTGATCATTGGTGTCAGTGTGATCATTATGATCTGGCTTGAACGCGCGCGGCGTGAAGAAATTCCGGATTCGAAATGGTTTGCTTCCCTGACCGGAGTAGCGGGTGGCTTTACTTCAATGATCGGCAATCTTGCGACGTCGGTTTTAGCGATTTATTTTCTGACGATGCGTTTGCCGAAGAATGCTTTCATTGGCACCACAGCCTGGTTCTTCCTTGTCATCAACTGGTTTAAGATCCCATTTCATGTATTCAGCTGGAAGACCATTACATGGAATACTTTCCTTCTTGATCTGGCAACTCTTCCCTTCATCGCAACCGGAGCTTTTTTCGGTGTTATCATTGTCAAAAAAATACCCGACAGCGCGTACAGATGGTTCATCATTTTGATGACGATCGTTGCAGCGGTTTTTATGTTGCTCTGAGTCTTCCCTGCAAACCGCCGGTATGAATAGCGAGGACGTTTGCTCCTCGTGTCAGATGGCCCTCCTCTATATCCCTGAAGATAGCCCACAGTAATTTTCCGGTGTAAACGTGATCAAGCGGGAGTCCGTAGCGTTCATCCATATCCTTTATGAACTTCAACAGCTGGGGTGTTGTCCTGGCGTAACCGCCGTGATGGCAGGAAGTAAGGAGCGACCAGTTCGTAAAAACATGACCCGAGTATTGATACGCAAAATTCCGTATCTCGTCTTCAAGAAATGCTCCGTTTTTAAGGACGGAAACTCCCGTGATCTTTACAGTATCTTTTAAACCGCAAATGACCCCCGCCATGGTCCCGCCGGTTCCCACAGGAAGGTAGATATGATCACAAGTGAGGTTGGCCAATTCGCCGGACGCAAACAAGGCACATCCCTGAACCGCAAGCAGATTGGAACCTCCCTCCGGCAACAAATAAAAATTTCCAAACCTGTCTCCGAGGTCTTTTTGGAAGGACGCGAGGTTTTTTACGCGATACGCAGTGCGCGTCACAAAATGCAGGTGCATTCCCTGTTCCTCGGCGAATTGAAGCGTGGCATTCAGCGGACGTGTCCGCTCGCCGCGGACTACCCCGATTGAGTTCAATCCCAGCTCCGCACAGGCAGCGGCAGTAGCATAAAGATGATTTGAATACGCGCCCCCAAAGGTCAGGATCGTGCGTTGTCCGGTATTTACGGCCTCCTCCAGGTTGAGCTTTAGTTTCCACCACTTGTTGCCTGAGACTGTAGGATGATTGAGATCCTCGCGCTTGACGGTAAGAGAAATACCGGCCTTTTCCAGAAGAGGGTGGCCTTTGATCTCCTGAAGCGGACTCCGATCGTATTTAAGCGATGTAGCCAAAATCTCTGCAAGTTAAAACCGAGTTTATTCATAATGAATCCTAATATTGTTAGTGACAGAAACTAAAATTATTAGTTCATTTGTTATAAAGTAAAGCTGGTCATGGAAGATGAATATTTTAAGGGACGTGGTGCGCAGATCAGAACCGGAAATAAATTCCTGAAGGCGGAATACGTTGCGGAACATGTGGAGGGGTTGGACGAGCCATTGTATTCAGCGCCAACTACACAGATCTTTTATGAGAATCCGAAGAACATCGTGAACAAAGTCACCAGCCCAGATCTCGGCATGATGTATTCGATGAATCCCTACCAGGGATGCGAGCACGGCTGCATTTATTGTTATGCGCGGAACTCTCATGAATACTGGGGTTTTAGCGCCGGGGTAGATTTTGAAAGCAAGATCATTGTGAAGAAAAATGCGCCGGCTCTTCTTGAAAAGTTTATTCTTAATCCGAACTGGCATCCGGTGCCGATCTCGGTTTCCGGCAATACAGATTGTTATCAACCGCTTGAGCGAAAGTTTGAAATTACGCGAAGCCTGCTGAAAGTGTTTGCGAAATACCGGCACCCGCTGGGAATGATCACAAAGAACGGGTTGATACTTCGCGACGTTGATCTGTTGGCAGATCTGGCTAAAGACAACCTTGTGCAGGTTTACATCTCAATCACTACGTTAAATGAAGATCTGCGAAGGGTGATGGAGCCGCGCACAGCGAGCGGTATGAAAAGGTTAAAGACCGTTGAAGGACTGGCAAAGGCCGGAGTACCCGTTGGCATTATGAATGCCCCTGTCATTCCTGGTCTGAATCACCATGAGATTCCCGATATTTTGAAAGCTGCGGCGGATCACGGTGCACTGAGTGCAGGGATGACTGTGGTGCGCCTTAACGGCTCTATAGGCAGGATCTTTGAAGACTGGCTGCGGAAGAACTTTCCGGATCGGTTCGACAAGGTGTGGAATCAGATATGTGATCTGCACGGCGGGAATGTAAATGACTCCCAGTTCGGCAGACGTATGGTTGGACAAGGGAATTTCGCCGAGTCCATTCACCAGCTTTTCAAAATTTCGAGAAAAAAATATTTAGGAGACCGTCATATGCCTGCGATGGACCTCACAAAATTTCGCAGAGGCGGAAACCTCAGCCTTTTTTAAAGCCGCGGTTCAATGCCGCAAAGTTGATTTTATTTTTTTGCGTAGTGCTGATAAAAAGACACGATCGTTTCAATGCCGCGCATAAAGTTTTCGATACCGTAATGCTCGTTCGGCGAATGAATGGCGTCGCTATCCAGCCCGAAGCCCATCAGCACAGTATCGAGGCCGAGTTCTTTCTTAAACAACGCGACAATAGGAATACTTCCTCCGTCGCGCGTGGGTATCGGTGTTTTGCCCCAGACTTCTTCAAAGGCTTTGCTTGCGGCTTTGAATGCCCTCGAGTTCGTCGGGGTGACCGCAGGTTCCCCACCGTGGTGCGCCGTGACCTTCACCTTGACGTACTTCGGTGCGATGGCGGTAAAATGCTTTGTGAAGAGTTCTGTTATTTCAGAGCTCACCTGATCCGGTACCAGGCGCATGGATATTTTAGCATGGGCTTTGGAGGGAAGAACCGTTTTCGCTCCTTCTCCTGTATAACCTCCCCAGATACCGTTGACGTCAAGCGTCGGCCTGATGCCCGTTCTTTCGAGGGTGGAATATCCTTTTTCACCGAGCACTTCCTCAATTCCCAATTCTTTCTTGTAGGCTGCAAGATCGAACGGCGCCTTGTTGATCGCCTTTCTCTCCTCTTCCGTCAGGTTGGCAACCTTGTCGTAAAATCCCGGGATGGCTACACGTCCGTTTTCATCATGGAGAGACGCTATCATTTTACAAAGTACGTTGACCGGGTTGGCTATCGCACCGCCATATACGCCTGAGTGAAGATCCCGGTTCGGTCCAGTCACCTCCACCTCCATGTAACTCAATCCGCGCAGTCCTGTCGTGATGGATGGATGATCGAGCGAGATCAGGGCGGTATCTGAAATGAGTATGATATCGGCCTTGAGTTTTTCCTTGTTTGCCTTTACAAACGTCCCCAGGTTATCGGACCCAACCTCTTCTTCTCCTTCCACCATGAATTTAACATTGCACGGAAGGCTGTTGTGTTTCACCATCGTTTCGAAAGCCTTCACATGCATGTACACCTGACCTTTGTCATCGCACGATCCGCGTGCGTAGATCTTGCCATCCTTGATGACTGGTTCAAAAGGTGGAGACGTCCAGAGTTCGAGGGGATCCGGAGGCTGAACATCATAATGGCCGTAAACGAGAACTGTTGGGAGAGATGGTCCTTTGATCTTTTCAGCGTAAACAATAGGATGTCCCTTTGTTTCGTTTATCTCTACCCGGTCAGCCCCCGCTGCCGAGAACTTGTCGCGAAGGAATTCCGCTGCTTTCCGTACGTCATTCTTATGTCTGCTGTCCGCGCTGATGGACGGGATCTTCAACCAGTCAAGCAATTCTGAAATAAATCTGTCCTTGTTGGAGGAAATATATTCTTTCATCGGCTCATTATTTAGGCCTGCAAGTTAAGGAAATAGGGTAATTGAAAAAGCCATGGCGGCTGGGGTGCGAACCCTCTTGACCCGTTGAAATTTTTCTGGACCGCTAAAGTGTTGTGGCGCGTGGATCAGAATCCATCGTCTTCTTCCTTCTCTTCTTTCTCTTTGGACTCGATGAAGTCGACGACGTCGGGATGGTCGGCGTT
>CBFGXV010000266.1:0-4962 GCA_965652755.1 uncultured Chryseosolibacter sp.
TCCATTGCTGATACGGGCCACGTTTCCGCGTGGCCCCAGATATTTAGACGTGTGCGCGATCAACTCTTTTCCGTACCTGATCAGATCACCTTCGGCCGACTGGGGGATCTGCGTGGAATCCGGTGCCTGCCAGACCGCTTCCTCAGGATTCACAGGGCGAGGTGTCGCAATCAGCGTCACAGGTTTTTGAAGGGGCGTGCGGGATGTGTCCTCGTAAACGATCAGCAAACAATTGCCTGCCATGATCATCAGGCAAAGAAAGGTCAGGGATGTCGCTAACCCCACGCAGCGAACCAAATCTTGTTCACCTTGCTGACTAGCCATGTTGACATTCAGTTGTGAGATTCTTTGATATAACCCCACCCTTCGTTCTGACGCGTGACGATCTGGATGATTGCATCGGCAACCACATCCACACCATTCACAAGTTCAGCCTGCTCAACATTATATCGTTCCATGGTGATCCCGCAGACCTTGAAGGAAACATTTTTTTGCATCGCCAGCTCTTGTACAGTCTTTGTCCGCGTAGATTTCTCCGACAACACCATTGGTAACGCGCCACCGTAGATTACGACTTCAAGCTGCGCGTCAGGATAAGCTTTCGCCATGCCCGCGACATGCCGGAGAACCGCCTGATGTGTTAATGTATCATGTGACGTAACATCAAAGACAATCTTCACCGGCTTACTCTGGGAAACGGCGAGCGCGGGAAGGAAGAATAAGGCAACTGCGATATAGTTTTTCATAGATAATTAAGTTTTAGGAAGAGCACGTCGGACCGTGGGTGCGGCGGGGACGCGACAAGACAAAGCGCAGGCGCGTCCCCGTGAACACTTGCAGAATCAAAATGTTGGAATCTCACCCGCCGGCGTAGCAGTAAGCACAACCTTTTTCCTGAGCGCGGCCGATCGCCCACACGCCCGACGGCACCACCTGGATGCCGGGAAGAATTCCACTCAACCAATCCTTGCGCACCACCTCCGGATCCATTCCCGATCCTTTCGCAGCAAAACCGCTCAAGACTTTGATAGCCATGTCGCACACACAGAACATGGCGCCCCTTTGCTGGAGAGATTGAATTCCGTCGATGCCCGGTAATGGATAATCTTTTTCTTTCGGCATCCAGAGCGGATTGCGTACAGCCGGAGCGTTGGTATTGTTGTCGTTTATCTTGAAGAATTCACCCAGTTTGTATTTTTCCCACAATCTGTCTTCCATCGCATAAGGAATTGCATTGTGACGAAGCACGACCACGGCGGTGACATCGTTGTCAGCCGACCCGGTTTCGTTGTTTGTTTTATAGAATACCCACGTCCAGATCATTGGAAATCCGTTATGCGGTTCAGAAGCATCATAAACAATGCGGTGGCTCCCTTTGATTTTATTGAACCATGCGTCGGCGTCGCCAGATGCTTCCCGCTCTATTGCCCGCCCGTGAGTTGCGCCAGGAACTGCAAGCAAACCAGATGCAGCCGCGAGCGTTCCTACAAACGCCCGCCTTGAAGAAGATTGAGTTTTCATACGTTTATGGGTTAATTTGATTGGTCCCGGAGAAGACGCTAAAAAAAAATATCAGCGATTCGTACTTCGTTTCAGCCATGCTCCAAGCGGCGCTACCAGCCGCCCGGTGTACGCTTTCCTATTTTGTCAAAGGAGGAAGGAATTCAAGTTATTATCCACCATGAATTGATCAATTCATAACACAAATTGTTCATTGGATACGAAAGGTGGCCGCAAGATGAGTCGTTGCCACTGTCAGTTGAAGCGCGAAGGTGTGCAACCATAGCGCAATTGAAAACACCGGGCGAAGTAAGAGGGATTGCTATAGCCAACTTCAAGGGCGATCTCGGAAATGTTCCCTGACTTTTTCCGGAGAAGGTCAAGCGCCTTATCCATGCGAAGGTCGCGCAGAAAATCATTGGGGGATTTTCCTGTGAGCGAGATCACCTTGCGATAGAGCTGCGGACGGCTCATACCAATGTTGCGGCTCAGCGTGTCAATATTAAAGCGTTCATCGGCGATCTTCTCTTCGGAAATAGAAAAAAGGCTGAAAATAAAATCCTCGTCACGAGGGCTGAGTACCCTCACCGAGTTGACATCACGAACAACATCACTCAAATTGCAGCAGTGCTGAATCCCGGCAGATATAACCAGTTCATTGACGTTCGCCACGCTGCACAATCTCTTGGCAAGACTTATCGTCTCCGAAAAAATGTCTCCATGCTCCCTCAGTGGCTGACCAGCACTAAGGCCCATCTTGAACACAATATTCCATTCGTCGTTCTCGCGACCGGTCCTGCGCTGAAGCAGTTGCTCTTGTAAGTCAAGGGCGCATCTCAAGGCGGACACCTGGGAATCAAACACCGCAACGATCGAATCATCGTGCGGTGTATCAGCTTGCCTTCCGCGGAATTTTGAAACAATCGAAAGCGCGAGCTCCCTGGCTCCTGTCGGGCGCTTTAAAGATCTGTAATCCCTGGATGTTCTGACAGTAGTGACACCATGGATATGAAGAACAAGTATGCTGCGGACGCCAAGGTCAGGTGTTCCATCCCGATGCCTGACGTGCCCCTGTTCTATAACATGATCACTGCCCATGAGAACTCTGCAAAAGCCCTCGGCAACTTCAACGATGGAACACGCGATGGCGCCGTGTGCTTCCCTGTGAACAGCAGCGCACGATTCCTTGTCGGGCCCTTCCATGAGACAAAAGACAGAGCCGTCGTGTTCGTTCACCCAGAACTGATGGTAGATGACTCCGTACTTGCTCTGAATAGCCTCGTCCGCAATATGCGCTTTCTTCACGTCGTCGACCGTCAGGCTCAACCCTTTGTGATAATCCATGAACAACGGCATAGGCGGGGTTTTAGGTGGCGGAATTCAGTCGACAGCAGTTGGATTCAGCCAGAATTCTCTCGGCAACACACTTCCGGCTTTGAGAACCATTTCGATGGTCGTCTTCACGTTGAATTTGTGCAATAACTTTTTGCGGAAACTTTCCACTGTATGAAAGCTGATTCCCATTTCTGCTGCGATCTTCCGGGAGGAATAACCGTGTGCGAGCAAGAGCATAACCTCTTTCTCGCGGGGGGTAATTGAGATGTGATTGGGGTCCATTTTGTTTGTCAGGTGTTTACACGCCTGCTTTAGATCTGTATCCTGCTGCGACTCTAAAAATCCTTCAGGTTTCAGGTGATACCTGAACCCGAATCCGGCTGCCTGAGGGTCTTCGAAAACCAATCATTATCAATTTAACTTTTTTGGGAAAACCCGGCAATACCTGAGTTCAGGTATGATTTATAGCTTGACGCTCATTGCTGTCCGGCAGGATCGCGTCAGGGCGTAAACTTCCGGAATACAGCGCTGGCGTTGTGTCCACCGAATCCGAAGGTATTGCTGAGTGCGACCTTCACATCTTTTTCGATGCTTTGTCCCAACACAATGTTCAAGCCGCCAGGCATCTGCGGATCGATAGTGCGCGTATTGATTGTGGGCGGAATAATCCCTTCCGCGATGGTTTTGATACAAATTACCGCTTCAGCCGCGCCGGCGGCACCGAGCATGTGTCCTGTGGCGGATTTGGTTGCACTGACGTGAAGGTGCGAGGAGGACGAACCAAAGAACGTTGTTACTGCCTTCATCTCGCTGACGTCGCCGAGCGGTGTAGAGGTTGCGTGTGGATTCAGGTAATCCACTTCTCCGGGACTGATACCGGCATCTTCGAGCGCCCATTGCATTCCAAGGATGGCTCCCTTGCCTTCAGGATGAGTGGCTGTGAGGTGATAGGCGTCGGCCGACATTCCGCCGCCGGCAACTTCCGCGTAAATGCGTGCTCCGCGGCGACGAGCATGTTCGTATTCTTCGAGTATCAGCGCGCATGCACCTTCTCCCATGACAAATCCATCGCGGTCCACGTCGAAAGGACGTGATGTTGATGCCGGGTCATCGTTGCGGGTCGACAGCGCCTTCATGGCGCCAAAGCCCCCAATACCCGCCTCGTTGACCGCAGCTTCCGATCCGCCGGTGACAATAACATCCGCTTTTCCCCAGCGGATATAGTTCATGGCGTCGATGATGGCGGTTGTGGATGTTGCGCATGCCGATACCGTTGTGAAGTTCAGGCCCATGAACCCGTATTTTATGGATATCCATCCCGAGGCGATGTCTACAATTACCTTCGGAATGAAGAACGGGTTGATACGCGGAGTACCATCACCCCTTGCATAGTCCATGATCTCCTGCTGGAAGGTATAGAATCCCCCGTTGCCCGAGCCCCAGATCACTCCTACTCTTGTCTTGTCGACCGTGTCAAGATTGAGGCCTGAATCGCGCAGCGCTTCGCCGCTCGTTACGAGGGCATACTGAGCAAACGGGTCCATCTTCCGGATTTCAGTCTTCTCAAAATAATTCAGCGGATCATAGTTCTTGACCTCGCAGGCAAACTTCGTCTTGAACTTTGTCGTATCAAACTTAGTGATAGGCGCCGCCCCGCTCTTTCCCCCGATGAGATTATCCCAGAACTCGGGAATGGAATTTCCGAGAGGCGTCAACGCACCCAGGCCGGTTACAACTACGCGTTTTTGCTGCATGTGATTTGCTCCAGTTTATGCTTACAGTGTTTAATAACAATATTCATCGGGTCGCGTGAACGCTCCACCCGCGAGAACATGATGGCGCCTTCTACCATACAAAAGAAAACGTATGCCAACTCCCTTGCATTAAATCCCTTGTGGAATTCCCCCGCCTTCACTCCTTTTTTTCAGCAGCGTCTCAATTGCGTGTACCACCCCCGTGATCTCCGCGCCCACTACCGGTCGCAAGTCAATCCGGTCATCGTCTGCTTCCACGGCTGTATTCAAGAGCGGACAGCCGCCCGCAAGCGGCGGATCCAGAACATATCGCGAAAAAGAATCGAGAAGCGCGATGAGTTTACCCTTGTAGGTGGTTTTTTTTCTCAGAGCA
>CBFGXV010000267.1:0-4946 GCA_965652755.1 uncultured Chryseosolibacter sp.
ATAGGGGGATAGGGGGGATAAGGGGGATAAGGGGGATAAGGGGGGATAAGGGGGATAGGGGGGATAGGGAGATAAGGGGGATAGGGGGAAAGATGGTGTGAGGGTGTAGGCATGGAGACTGGTCAGGGGGTGGTTTGTGAGAGGATATCAGCCAACTCACCGGTTATGTGTTTTCTTGAGAATCGTCTGACTGGGTTGGTGTTGATTTGTTGCAGCGGCGATTTTTGCCATTTCGCAAATGCATTCCGCAATGCCTGCCTGATCCCGTCGGTATCTGCGGTCTCGATCATCACACCGGAGTCCGTTTCCTTTAACAGTCTTGCCGCGTCGCCCTCCGCTGGCCCTACCCCTAACACGGGAAGCCCCGAGGCGAAGTATTCAAAAAGTTTTCCCGGAAGGAATCCTTTCGCATCCTTATAACCGGTCAGGATCAACAGCAGCAAGGAGGAAGAGCCGTAAAGCGGAATGAGCGCATCATGCGGGACGTTACCGGTAAAGACCGTGACCCTGGTCAGGTCCGGATTGGCGCCGACAAAATCTCTGAAATCCGGGTGGACCTCTCCGATAAATTCCAGCCGCAATGCTTCCGCAAATGCAGGGTGTTCTTTCAACTCCAGCTGCAGGGCCCGCATAAACGGTCGCGGATCGCACTTTTCGTTGATGAGACCAACATGACGGATGATAAACTTATCATCCCGGCGGTATACAATGCCACTGAAATCATCTTCGTCGTATCCATTGGTTAAAAGCCTGACCCTCTTGCCTGAAAGTTTTTCGAATCGCCTTACATAAAAAGGCGTGATGGTGATGATCTCATCCGCCTGGGCGAGCACGCGGCTCTCCATCTTTTTGTGAATGGCACGCACTGTCGGGCTAACCATCAGCGTATCCCACATGCCCCATTCCGTCCATGGGTCGCGGAAGTCGGCGACCCAGCGCAAATGCGGGTACTTCTTTTTTAATCGCAGCCCGATGAGGTGCATGCTGTGCGGAGGTCCGGTCGTCACCATTACAGTGATCCCGTTGTCCCGGATATAGTCTGAAAGAAATTTTACCGCCGGCCTCACCCAGAAAATTCTCGGATCCGGAATAAACAAATTACCGCGCACCCAGGTGCTCAGTCGCTGAAACACGGACTTCTTTTTCGATGGCGCCAATGCTGTCGGGGTAGAATTATTTTTCGAACCCAGCAGCGAGGACATCTTGAAGAACAGTTCATATGGCTCCCATATCGGAAGGCGCATGACTTCGGCTTCTATGGGAACATCCTTTTCCAGAGAGGGGTCCCTGACGGCAAAGGAGGGATTTTCCGGCGTAAAAACGTGTGGTTCCCATTGATAGGACGGCAAGTACTTCACAAACTTCAGCCATCGCTGCACGCCACTGCCTCCGCTTGGGGGCCAGTAATAGGTTATGATCAGTACCTTGTTCAAAGTTTAAAGTTCAAAGTTTAAGATTTAAAGTTTAAGGTTGGAGTTGAATGTAGTTAATGATAGCGTCAAAATCATGGGGGCTGAACCATCGGAACCCGGGATCTTTCTTAAACCAGGTCAGCTGGCGTTTGGCGTAGCGCCGCGAATTGCGTTTCAGCAACCTGATACATTCGTCGCGATCGTACCGCTTGTCAATAAAATCAAAGATTTCCTGATAGCCTACGGTTTGAAGCGCATTATAATGCCTCAGCGGATACAGTGTGCGCGCCTCTTCAAACAAGCCCTCCCCTATCATATGATTCATCCTGGTGTCGATGCGGTTATAGAGTTCTTCGCGCGGCAACTCGAGTCCGATCTTCACAGAAATAAAATTGCGGTCGTGTTTTTTGTTTTTCCTGAACGACATGATCGACTCACCGGACGCCAGTTTCACTTCAAGTGCGCGTATGAGTCGGTGCGGATTTTTTATGTCGATGGAATCCATGGCGTCCGGATCGAGGTCGCGCATCCGCTCCTGCAGCCACGGCAGACCGTGTTCCCTGTAACTTCGGATCAGGTCGTTACGGAGGCCTTCCGGTATATCGGGCATCTCGTCAAAGCCATCGCAAACCCCTTTGATGTAGAGTCCTGATCCGCCGCAGAGGATCACTTCGTCGTGGCGGGTGAAAAGGTCGGCGACCACGCCGAGGGCATCCGTTGCATACGACGCCGCGTCATAAGTGTCGGCAACGCTGTGTGTATCAATAAAGTAATGAGGTACAGCCGCGCGGTCAGCGGCCGTTGGTTTTGCAGTGCCCACGTTCATTTCCCTGTATATCTGCCGGGAGTCAGCAGAGACGATCGCGGTGCGAAATTCCTTTGCCAGATGAATGGCCACCGAGGTCTTCCCCACGGCGGTCGGACCCGCTATCACGATCAGTTTTTTTCTCATTGGCGCTGCAATTTAAAGCTTTCCGCAACGGATTTACCGGCGTTGAAAAGGCAGATAAATCGCAAATATCGTGTATCTTTGGAGGAAGAAAGAATGGCTATGATCAAGTATACCACTCAATTCCTAACAAAACTGGAAGACCTCATTGCGGAGTCGGACTATACCCTGCGGTACGAGAAGGGGAATTTCAAATCAGGATTTTGTGTCCTGAAAGACCAAAAGATCATCATCGTAAACAAATTTTATCCGACTGAAGGAAAGATAAATGCGTTGTACGAGATCCTTCGCACTATTACCCTCGACACAACACGGTTCACCGAAAAGAGTCTAAAACTTTACGAAGAGCTTTCCCAACAATCCGCAGCGGCTTGAAAGTAACATTCCTGGGCACCGGTACTTCACAGGGTGTGCCAGTGATTGGCTGCACATGCGAAGTGTGCCGCTCGCTTGATTTCCGGGATAAACGCCTCCGGACTTCCATCCATATCGAGATCGGCGATCAGAGTTTCATCATCGACACCGGCCCGGACTTTCGTCAGCAAATGCTGCGCGAACAGATCAAGCGCATCGACGCGGTGATCTTCACGCACGCGCATCGCGATCACACTGCCGGACTGGATGAGATACGAGCATACAACTTCATGCAGAAAATGGAGATGCCGATTTACGGCACCGCCCCGGTACTCGAACAGCTCAAAGTTGAATATTCATACGCGTTCGCTAAGGAATACTATCCCGGATTGCCGCGATTGAATGTCAATACCATAAACGGCGACGATTTTACCGTGAACGGTGTTTCATTTTCACCCCTTCCGGTAATGCACCTGCACATGCCTGTGATGGGGTTCAGGATCGAAAACTTCAGCTACATCACGGATGCCAAATTCATCCCGGGTGAGACAATTGAAAAATTAAAGGGAACGGATACACTGGTCTTAAACGCTTTGCAGCGCGAGCAACACATCTCCCACTTCAATCTCAGCGAGGCGCTCGAAATGGTAGACGCGATCCGCCCGCGTCATACTTATCTCACGCACATCAGCCACAAGATGGGTCTGCAGGCGGACGTAGAGAAAGAACTGCCCGATAATGTATCTTTGGCCTTCGATGGCCTGGTGATTAGGCCATAACGGGAGGACGCGCCTGTAATTACCGGCTACCTCGCGATAACTCATGACGTGTGCACAATAATTTCTATTTCTTACGGCAGTTAACGGAGAGGCTGGACGCAAAGCTTGGAGGCGCTGTTATCTCCGAGTGTTTCAGCCAGAGCAAGGATGAACTTATCCTGCGTTTCGAGATCGGCGCGGGCTCGTTTTACATCAGGGCAAACCTGGCGACGGAGCTCAGCTGTCTTTCTTTCGCCGGATCGTTTCAGCGCGCCCGCAGGAACAGCGTCGATCTTTTCCCGCAGATCATCGGACAGCGGGTCACCGGCACCCGGCAGTTCAGCAATGAAAGAAGTTTTGCTCTCAATCTTTCCGACGATAAACATGTGCTCTTCAAAATGCACGCCAACCGTTCCAATGCGGTGATCTTCGAGAACGGAAATGCAACGGACGTCTTTCGCAACAACCTCCCGGCAGACCAGAATCTGCATCTCAATGGGCTCGACAGAAACATCGACCGAAGCCGGCAGACATTCATGGAACACATCGAAAACCCCAGGTCTCTTTATTTTACCTTCGGCAAGGTGGTCTGGCGGTATCTGGAAGAACATGGGTTCTCCTCCAAGACTGATGAAGAAAAATGGCAAGCCATCCAGGATGTGTTCGCGATCCTCGAAAAACCATCCTACTATATCACCCTCATTGACGGAAAGCCCGTGTTGAGCCTCGTGGAGACAGGTGAGATCCGCAAGCGGTACGATGACCCCGTTGACGCAGCCAATGAGTTCTTTTACTTTTTCACGCACGTTTATGCATTTTCAAAAGAGAAAAGCAGGCTCCTGAATTACCTCAATTCGCGACTTGCAGCGGGAAAAAACTACTGCGCAAAGAATTCAGAGAAGCTGGATGAGGTTCTTCAGGACAACCATTACAAGATCTGGGCAGATCTGCTCATGGCCAACCTTCACACAATAAAACCCGGAACCGAGAAAGTCCTGCTTCCAAATTTTTACGAAACGGACAAAACCGAAGAGATCAAACTCAAAAAAGACCTGACGCCACAAAAGAACGCTGAACTGTTTTATAAAAAAGGAAAAAACCAGCACATCGAGATCGATCGACTTGAGCGTTCTATCAGACAGAAAGAGGAGGAGATGGAAGTTGTGCGCAAACAAATCGCGCGCCTTTCCGAAGCAAATGATCTCAAAACTTTGCGGGCGCTCGAAGGCGACATTGGCCCTGAACCGGTGGCGAATGAAAAGGTGACCCTGCCCTATCATCAGTTCGACTTCAGGAATTTCAGGATCCTGGTGGGGAAGAACGCCGTCGCCAATGATCTTCTGACCCTGAAGTTCAGCCATAAGGAAGATCTATGGCTTCACGCGAAAGATGTCAGCGGGTCGCACGTGCTCATCAAACATCAGTCCGGCAAAAGTTTTCCCCGGGACGTTATTGAGTATGCGGCTTCCCTTG
>CBFGXV010000268.1:0-4938 GCA_965652755.1 uncultured Chryseosolibacter sp.
AAGATAGGGCGGCGTTCGCGTGGGAAAGGCGGTAAACTTTTCCATCCTGCTTGCTGAAAAAGTACACGTCCCCGTTGGCGTCTTTACCAAAACGGAGATCGACGCGTTTACTTCCGCACAATCCGGATGTTGTGGCAGGCACACCGTTATGGGTAATGTGCCATTCCCTTATCACTGCGATATTGCCCGGCTTCACGTCGGTGAGATCAATAAAATACAACCTGCCATTATTCATATCCCCGAAGAGATATTTTCCTTTGAGCGCAGGTATGTTGCTTCCCGTGTACTCAAAACCTCCGCTGATCGCCAGGCCTTCGTCGTGATCGTACTGGGCAGCAGGATAAGTGATACCGTGTCGCGCATCATCAGGAGGAAGTGGGTATACTTTTGTAATATCGCCATACGGGTTTATAGTAAAAGTTCCCTCGCGTATAGGCCAACCGTAGTTATTGCCCGGCCCGATCAGATTAACGGATTCTATTTGTGCCTGTCCGATGTTACTTGCCAGCATTTGTCCCGAACGGCTCCACGTGATGCGATGAGGATTGCGGAACCCATAAGCATAGATCTCGCCGAGCGCCTGTTCGTTTTCGTGCTGTGCAAACGGATTGTTCGCGGGAATGCCGTACTTCTTATTTTTGCTATTCCTCCCCTGCGGATCGATCCTTAAAATGCTGCCCCATGGTTTTTCAATGTTCTGCACAAGGAATGGGAAACCAGTCTCAACACACGCGCCGTCTCCGATGCCAATGTAGAGGAATCCATAGTCTTCGTCACCGGGCTTGCTGTTCGGGTTAAATGTTAGTTCCTGAACGCCATGCATGCCGGTAACCATATCCACTCTGAACAATTCGCGGCGCTTGCCCTTGAAAGGAAAGCCACCCGGCTGATCGGTTGTCCATTCGCTAATAACCCATTGGACTGTAACCGGTATGGAATCAGCGTAAGGAAAGTCCGACTTGCCTGAGCCCGGCGCTTCCGTATGACTGGTGTATAGCAGTCCATTCTTCTTGAATTCCGGATGGAATGCAAAGCTGCCAAAACCGGTAGCGAGACCGGGCTTGTCGATGAACTTCGGCATCAGCACCGCCATGTCCATGTAAACTTGCGGCTTGTCGTTCCGCAGCTCGTACAGTTTCCCTCGGATGTCCACCACGAATGTTCTCTGCGATCCGGGAATAAAGTCCAGTTTCGTGATCCTTGTTTTGAAGCCCTCATTAGAAGAGCGCGGGATCTCCGCGACGAACTCCACTCCGACAACGAGGTCGGAAGGCTGGATGGGTTCAGGAAGCGGATTGGTTATCTCAGCAACTCCGGAATCAGGAGACAGGACTTCGGGTGCATGCTGCGTATAGAGGTAAGCAATGATGCTGGTAAGTTCGTTATCCGAGTAATGTTCGAAGGCAGGCATCATCGTCTTGTAACGCGCCAGTAGCTTCTCGCCCCGTTCATCACCCGACGCGACAACAGCTTTCGGATCTTTAATAAAGGCGCGTATCCACTCCGCCGAGACTGAGTCTGTAATACCGCCGAGGTGCGGGCCAATCCCATTCTGACGGAAGTTGTGGCATGAGCTGCAATTCAGGGAAAATAACGCTCTGCCTTTCGCAATCGTCGCGGAGTCGCCGGGTATATCGTCATACCCCGATTTCGTCTGGTCGCAGGAAACAAATCCAAACATTAAGATCGCTACAAAAACGAGCGGGGTCGCGAAACGTGCCTTTTTCATCATTCGTTCAGTCTGGTAAGTTTAACAGTTAATCTAAAGACGCACATTGAAACACGTCAGCTTTCGCCGCCACTGTGAGCTATTTTGCCGTCACGAGCTTGTATATTTTGCCATCCGGCATTGTGGAGATGTAGATCTCTCCGGAGTCATCGCGTCCAAACCGCATGCTGAGACGTTCCTCGTTGCAAAGGTTTTTGAAGGATGTAGCTTTTCCATTGAGCGTTATCTTAAACTCTCTCATCTGCGTCTGTTCGCCCGGACGGATATCCTTTACGTTGACATAAAACAATCGCCCGTTCACCATATCGCCAAAGAGATATTTGCCTTCCAGCTCCTCAATGGTTGCGCCCTGGTATTCATAGCCGCCCATGATAGCGTTTCCTTCGTCGTGATCGTATTCGGCGATAGGGTAATCGAAATTATTGGCCGCATCATCCGCAGGGAGCGCATAGAGACGACGCGTGTCCTCCTTCAGGTAGATGACAAAACTCCCCTCCCGCGATGGCCATCCATAGTCATGTCCCGGGAGGATCAGGTTTAATTCTTCGATCTGATGCTGGCCGATATTGGAAGACAACATTTTGCCATCCTTCGTCCATGTTATCCGGTGGGGGTTGCGGAATCCGTAAGCATACACTTCGCCAAGCGCCTTTGGATTGTTGCTATTTACGAAGGGGTTGGTTGCAGGTATGCCATACTTTCCATTCTTGCTGTTCCTTCCTGCAGGGTCAATCCGGACGATCGAACTCCAGATATTCTCCGGTCCCTTGTTGATATGCAGAATGCCTCTTTCGGCGCTTCCGCCATCACCGATACCGACATACAAGAGTCCATAATCTTCGTCGCCGGGTCTTGATAGCGGATTAAAAGTTATTTCCTGCACCCCATGTGACTGCCCAACCATGTTAACCCTGAAAAGCTCTCTGCTTTTTCCCCTAAACGGAAAAGCGTTCGGCTGATCCGTTTTCCATTCCGAGATGACCCACTGCAATTTCACTTTCAGGGTATCATCAAAAACAAAATCAGCCGTGGCGGCGTCCGGTTGTTCGGTATGCGTTGTGTAAAGCAATCCGTTCTTTGCGAATTGCGGATGGAACGCAAAACTTCCAAAGCCTGTGGCATGGCCGGGAGCATTGATGAACTTCGGCATGTGTTCAGCGATGTCCATATAAACCTCAGCCTTTCCGTTGGTAAGCCGGAAGAGTTTTCCGCGCAAATCAAGCACAAAAAATTCTTTCGTGTCTGGACGGGAAAAGAACTTGGTGATACGCGTCAACGGTTTTTGTTCGCTCGTGGCTGGCATTTGCGCCACCAATTTCATATCGACTACCAGGTCGGACATTTCGATCCCCTGTGGTATCGGATTGACGATCACATTGGCGTCGCGCGCTGACACAACACGATTGCCCGATGACTTTTGTGTATGCAGGTAGGCAATGATACCGTCGATCTCCTCCTTGTTGTAATAAGCGAACGAGGGCATGATGGTTTTGTACTTCTCAAACAACGCTTTGGCACGGACATCACCGGATTCAATGACGGTCTTTGGATCCCTGATAAAGGTTGCCAGCCATTCTGGAGAAACCTGCTCCGTGACCCCGCCGAGTGCCGGCCCGATGGCGTCCTGGTCAATCGTATGGCAGGCAGCGCAAGTCTGATTAAAGATAGCATGACCCCTGGCCACCGTTGCAGAATCCGTCTGGATTTCGCTCTCGGAACTATTTTTTGTTGAGCAGGCCGCCAGTGTCAACAACAATCCTGAAAAGAGTAAGGAAGCTAAACGCATCAATGTAAGGCAAATGAAGGGGTGACGAAATTTTAAGCGTCAAAGTTAAATATTTTCCACTTATGATTGGGCATTTGTTCACCCCGACAGAAGACCTTGCCCGGATATTTTATCTGCGGTCACCCAACCCGTACAAAAAGGTTGGGCCAGTCTTCGAAACGGACCCTGCCCGGCCATTGAGAACAATGTTTCCAGTTCCCCGTTGCATCTCTATTTTTATCCCCGAGTTTGTCCTTCGTCGCCATATCCCTATCTTTGCGCCTTTATTTTTTGACCTATGATCTCAGTAGACAATGTGAGCGTTGAGTTTAACGGAGCGCCCCTTTTCAGCAACATTACCTTTAACATCAACGAAAACGACCGCATCGCCCTTATGGGGAAAAACGGAGCCGGGAAATCGACGCTGCTGAAGATTATTGCCGGTGCAAACAAACCCACGCGCGGCAAGGTCTCTGCGCCAAAAGACGCTATTATCGCTTACCTTCCCCAGCATTTGCTCACGGAGGATACAGCAACCGTATTTGAGGAAGCTTCCAAGGCTTTCTCCAAGATCCTGAACATGAAAAGGGATATCGACGCGCTCAATACCCAGCTGGAGACACGGACGGATTATGAATCAGACGAATACGCCCGCATCATCGAGCAGGTGTCTGAGCTCAGCGAAAAATACTATTCGATCGAGGAGATCAACTTTGATGCTGAAGTGGAAAAGACGCTGCTCGGTCTCGGCTTTCTACGCACGGATTTCACGCGTCCCACGAGCGAGTTCAGCGGCGGCTGGCGCATGCGGATCGAACTTGCCAAGATCCTTCTTCAGAAACCGGATCTCATATTGCTCGACGAGCCAACCAACCACATGGACATCGAGTCTATCCAATGGCTGGAGGATTTTCTCATCAACAATGCAAAGGCGGTTATTGTCATCAGTCACGACAAAACTTTTGTGGACAACCTGACCAACCGCACCATAGAAATAACCATGGGGCGGATCTACGACTACAAAACCAACTACACGCATTACCTGCAATTGCGGAAGGAACGAAGAGAGCAACAGCAGAAACAGTTCGACGACCAGGCGAAGCAGATCGCAGATATCGAACAGTTCATCGAGCGTTTCAAGGGAACTTACTCAAAAACGCTGCAGGTGCAATCCCGCGTAAAGATGCTTGAGAAGATTGAGATCGTCGAGGTTGACGAGGTAGACACATCGGCGTTGAACCTGAAGTTCCCTCCTGCCCCGCGCTCCGGTAACTATCCGGTGATCATCGAGGGACTAACAAAAAAATACGGCGACCACACAGTGTTCAAGGACGTTTCACTTACGATCGCACGCGGGGAACGGATTGCCTTTGTGGGAAAGAACGGAGAGGATAAATCAACCCTTTTCAAAACCATCATGGTTGTGATCGACTACGACGGAAAA
>CBFGXV010000269.1:0-4934 GCA_965652755.1 uncultured Chryseosolibacter sp.
CGCGATTCCCTGCTCTATGAAGGCGATGATATCCTCGGCTCTTTCCGCGATGGCGGGAAGATCGACCTGCCGAAGGTAATGATGCTCATGATCACTACAAGTGATAACACGGCAAGTCTCTGGTGCCAGTCACTAGCAGGAACCGGAAGCGGAATCAACCGCTGGCTTGAGGAAAATGGCTTCAGGAATACGCGCGTGAATTCTCGCACAGAAGGACGGGCAGGGGATTGGGAAAAATATGGATGGGGCCAGACCACACCGCGGGAAATGTCGGACTTGCTTGTAAGGATCCGGACGGGAAAAGTGATAAGCGCGCGGGCCAGTGAACGTATATACCGCAACCTTGTACGGATACACTATGACAATAATGCGCTCTCCCAGATACCTCCGTACGTGCAGGCAGCCTCGAAGTCCGGCTGGGTGAGCCGTTCCCGGTCTGAGGCTGTGCTCGTGAATGCGCCGCATGGCGATTATGTTTTTTGCGTCATCACCAAAAATCAAAAAGACGAAACTTTTAAATATGATAATGCAGGTTCTGTATTATTGCGTCAAGTATCCAGGATCCTGTGGAATCATTTCGAACCGGATTCAAACTGGAAACCTGCTGAAAGATTAGAAGAATGGTATTGAGTAAAATGAAGAGTAAAGTCATGGTTACCCTTGTCGTGATCAGCCTTCTGTTGGCCTGTGGCAAAGAGAACAACGAAGGCGGTGCAAAGGCAGATTCAACTATTACCTACAAACTGAAGACGCGCTGGAAACACGATACCCTCGCGTGGACGCAGGGACTGCTCATCCACGAAGGCAAGCTGTACGAGAGCACGGGGCAGAAACAATCATACATTGGTATCGTCGATATCAAAACAGGAAAGCCCGACAAGAAAGTTATCCTGCCCGATGAGTACTTCGGCGAGGGTATCACTGTGCTGAATAACAAGATCTATCAATTGACGTGGCAGAACCATGTCGGGTTTGTTTATGATTTGCGCACATTCAAGAAGCTTCGTGAGTTCAAGTATGGAACAGAAGGGTGGGGGCTGACAAATGATAATCATTATCTGATCATGAGCGATGGCACCGAGAAGCTGATCTATCTCGACACCGCGACTTTCGAACCTGTAAAAACAATTCGCGTAAAGGACGGCAACGGGTTTGTTACCAAACTCAATGAACTGGAATATATGGATGGCTTTGTGCTGGCCAATCAGTGGGAGACAAACAGGATCCTCAAGATCGACGTGCAGACAGGAGAGGTTGTGGGTACGCTGGATCTCTCACCGCTTGCGCGCGAGGCCAAGCTCGCGAATCCCTCAGCGGACGTGCTGAATGGGATTGCCTACCACCCGTCGACGAAGCTATTGATCGTGACGGGAAAGTTCTGGCCGTCGAGCTATGTTTTGCAGTTAAATCAATAAATTCATGAGCAATAAAACCAGATCTATTTTAAAAGCCATTGCCGTTGTTCTCGTTCTGCTTGCAGTGTTGATGGACCTGAGCATCGTCATCATTCCCGCCCTTGCCTACTATAAATTCTGGATCGTGGTGATCGCCTTTGGCATTGTGCTGATCAGTTCGAGGTGAGCTGGTCAGCATTCGCAGGTTGCGCCTCGTTCGCTTTGCGTAATTGCTCATTTATCGCAACGCACACACACCCGCGTCTCTGATTACATAAAAGACGCTCGATTTTACAGCATACCAAAACTGGAAACATTTAATCGCGCGGACCAGGTGTTAACGAATGCGGTTTGCGGAGAAGGGAAGCTTTAGCGGAAGTCCCATTGGAACGGCATTATAAAGTAGCAGCACGATCCCGGTGAGTTGCAATCGATCTGCACGTGTCACAACCCCTGCGGGTGATCCCCGCTCAGATCAGGTTCTGAACCTTTTGCGCCATGCGAAGAATAGAGATATTGTTGGAGGTTTTCCGGGGGATTTGCGCGTTGGGGATCCATGCGAGATCGCGTGATTCGTCGCTTACGGTAATAGATTCTTCCTTGCTGGCCTGAAACAGGAAACGAATGTCGTAGTGATAATGCTCGGGAAAGTCCCGGCGCGCGGGAATGACGTGAATATCCAGGTCAAAGATTTCGGGCAGCATCAGATGCAGGGAAGTCAGGCCGGTCTCCTCGTAGGCCTCGCGTTGTGCGACAGCGACAACATCTTCGTGCCCGTCTGCATGCCCGCCGGGTTGTAACCAGCGGTTTAGTTTTGCGTGATGTGTAAGCAAAGCGAAGTTGCGCTCCCTGTCAATGATCCAGGACGACGCTGTAATGTGGCCGGGGAGGTGGTCGCGGAAAAATGCCCGCGGATGTTCGAGAAGTTCGAGGAACTGTTTTTTGAACAGGACCTCGTCCCGCGAATCAGGATCGTAGCGCTGGATTGAAAATATAAGTGAACTTCTGTTCGACATAATCAGATTGTCAATTGTGGCCGGCGGCGGCCATGGATCAACTGTCAATTGATTTATCGCTACTGGATGACGATGGTAACCTTGTTGATGCGCTTTGCTTCAAGAACAGCAGTCCGTTCGCCACCGCCGGAATTATCCTTATCGTCCTTGCGGATGATGACGAAGTATGACATCGCTTTCAGATCCTTCATTTTTGCGATCCCGTATTTATCAGTCAGTACTTCCGTGACGGCATTCTGTTCTTTGAGATAGTCGTCCTCCGTTTCAAACAGCTGGACGTTAGCGCCTTCGACGACGTTGCCGAGCTCGTCGCGTACAGTGATGTGAAGGGTGGTCTTGATCAGCTGAAATCCTGAAAGGATAAGAATGATCGCGATAAGGCCGGTGAATTTTGACAGGGGGTTCATAAGCATTGTGTATTATTTACAAAGTTAAATATTTTTTTTCCATCTGTAGCGATGCCGTAGCCGGGCCATGCCGCCATTGCGTCTGTTCACCTGGGAAAATGAAATATCCGGCCCCTTTCCATCAATTATCTAGCGGATTAAGACAACGCCACCACGCTTCTCCTTGATGCCTTCTTCGGGCCTGTAAGAGCTCTTATAGCGCACTACATATGTATAAGTACCCGTAGGCAGGGGTTGGCCGGCGCTGTTGTTATAGCCACCATTCCAGCGGAAATCGCGTTCTGTTGTATGGTACACCATTTCTCCCCACCGGTTGAAGATGAATACTTCAAAGCCCTCGTCGTCGATAAAGAATGTGAAGAGTTTGAAGGCTCGGTTGGCGTATTCGCCGCTGCCCTGCACGTTGCTCGTTGGCCGGAATGCGTTGGGACCGGTAATGCGCGGCGTACAATCTTCGATCAACAGTGTTTCGTCAGTACTGGGGCATCCGTAGATGTTGACGAGTTCAACGGAATAGGTACCCGCCTGCGTAGCCGTAAAAGTGCGTGAAGTTTCTCCGCCGATCGGGGATCCGTCCCGCAGCCAGTTGTAGCTGGTGAAATCCGCGCCTGCATCCAGTAAGACCTCGCGCGTTGACTGGTCGGGATTAGCGGGGTCCGGGCAGATGATGCCCGAGCCCGGAAGGCTTCCCTCCGTAACAGGGGAGGGCACGACGTTGAAGTTCTGTGTGACGGAACAACCGCCGGCGCTGCTGACAGTAACATCATACATTCCGCCGCGCGTTTCGACGAGGGTGGCTGACGTCTGACCGGAAAGAACCTGACCATCAAGTTTCCACTCATAGGATACGCCGGGCTGATTCGCTGTGGCAGTAAGTGTAAATGGCTGTCCTTCGCACGGCGGCGTGGCGCTGAGCGTGAAATTGAGTTCACCAAATACCTCGACTGCTTCTTCAGGAGATGAGAATACACATCCGGTTGTTGTGTTCACAACGTCCACGCGGTACATCGCGCCGTTATCCGCAAGGCCGGCGATGATCTGTTGACCGCCCGGGATCAGCAGATTGTCGCGGTACCAACGATAGGTATATGGGCCCGCGGGAGCCGCGGACAGGATCACCTGGTCCGCGCACGCGTCCGTCTGTGTGAACGTTGCCGCGATGTCGTTGTTGACGTTTACGGTGATGGTGGTATCCAGATCGCAATATCCTGCCGCGGAAACGGTGACATCGAATGTATGCTGCCCCTGAGAAAGGCCAGATACTGTAGCGACCTGAGATGTGGCATTCGTAATTGTACCCGGCCCGGTCCAAAGCCATGAGTTTCCGGCCGATGCCTGAAGTATCACAGGGTCCACACATGGATCTGCCGTAATAGTCGCAGGCACGGTGGCAGCCTGGTTCACTGCAACGGGAGCGCTGCTTGCCACGCAATTATCGATCGTAGTCACTTCCACTACATACTGTTGATTATTGCTCGGCAGGCCATCAGCCAGAGCAGTATTAAAGGAGGTCGTTGGCTGGGCACCTGACCCTTCGTCGAGTCCGGTGTTAAAATTCACAATCCTATATGACAGGTTACCGGTCAATGGTCCTGGGTTCAGGGTTACACTAACATCCAAATTGATCGGGTCGCAAGTATCGTCAGGTACGGCGGTCACTGTCAACGCATCTTCGTTGATGCTGGCAGTCGTTGCTGTCGCGCATCCTGAGATCTGGTCGGAGACAGTAATGGTATATAATCCTCCATCGAGATTGCTCGCAGTAACTGAAGTGCCGGAAGGTTGGTCGGCTCCGGGTGCGATCGGCGTGATACCCGTTATAAAGTAAGAGAATAAGCTGCCAGCCGGCGAAACGAAGTTCAATGTGATTTGTCCCGTATTGGAGTTACACACGATGGGTGCCGGCGGCGGAACGGTAATGTTCGGAGATTCATTGATGGTGAAAGTTGTTGAATCGCGGACAAAACAATTCGTGACCGGATCTGTAACGAGTACTTTGTATTCAAAAATCCCGAAGGCTGCCGTGTTTACGTTTTGAGTCTGCGCTGTTCCGGATGCGGCGCCATTCACTTGCCAGGCATAGGTAGCCCCGGGATTCGATGCGTCCAGCGGTGTGA
>CBFGXV010000270.1:0-4915 GCA_965652755.1 uncultured Chryseosolibacter sp.
ATTCGTCATCGAGAAGGGAACGCCTGGCTTTGCTTCAGGTAAAAAAGAGAACAAGCTTGGGATGCGGGCGTCGGAAACGGCAGAACTGATCTTTACGGATTGCCGGATCCACAAATCGCAAATGCTGGGAGAAGAAGGCGAAGGTTTTATCCAGGCTATGAAGGTCTTGGACGGTGGCCGCATCAGCATCGCGTCACTGAGTCTCGGAATCGCCATGGGTGCATTTGAAGCGGCCCTCCGCTACTCCAAAGAGCGCCATCAATTCAATCAGCCGATCTCGAAATTCCAGGGAATTGCGTTCAAGCTTGCCGACATGGCGACGAAGATTGAAGCGGCTAAACTGTTGACTTATCGCGCCGGCGAGCTGAAGAACAGAGGAATAGAAGTCAATAAAGAGTCGGCTATGGCCAAGCTTTTCGCGTCTGAAACGGCCGTTGAGGTGGCTAATGATTGTGTGCAGATCTTCGGAGGATATGGTTATACGAAAGATTTCCCTGCCGAGAAATATTACCGGGATGCGAAACTGTGCACTATCGGGGAAGGCACTTCCGAAATCCAGAAGCTGGTCATTTCAAGGGCAATTTTGAAGTAGGTGTTGCATTATTTATCATTTGAATTTATATTTGCAGCCCTAATACAGAAATATGATCATAGTCAACATAAAAGAAAACGAGTCCATCGACAAGGCTCTTAAGCGTTTCAAAAAGAAATTTGAAAAGACAGGCGTTCTGAAGGAGCTGCGCGCACGTACCGCTTTCGAAAAGCCTTCTGTCAGAAGGAGGAGTGAGATCATCCGCGCTGCCTACAGAGAGCAACAAAGGCTCAAAGAGAACAGCTAGACCTTGCGTCACAACGCGGACAGACTGCCGTTGACTCTATACTAAAGAATAAATAATCCCCTGGAGGTATTCCCTTTAGGGGATTAATTTTTTACATTGTATAGTGTTTGGCGGTAAGTAGCATTGCATGATCGACTCCTTTCTGAAGTACCTTCAGTATGAAAAACGGTTAAGTCCCAATACCGTCCTTGCCTATCAGATCGATCTGCAACAACTCAGTGACTTTCTTATCAAGGAACACGCTCACCACGAGATTTCCACAGCTTCGTATTCACTCATCAGAACCTGGATCGTCAGCCTTGTTGAATCAGGGCTGGAAGCCGCATCTGTCAACCGAAAGATCGCGTGTCTGCGAAGTTTTTTTAAATTCCTGCTCAAACAGGAAGTAATTTCGAAAGATCCCATGTCAAAAATCACCGTGCTCAAAGCCAAAAAGAGGCTGCCGAGATTCGTGAAGGAAGACGATATGGTGAATTTATTGGACAATCAGACTTTTGATGAGACATTTGAAGGTCAGCGCAACCGCCTGATCCTCGAAATATTTTATTGCACGGGTATCCGTCTCTCGGAGCTGATCAACCTCAAAGAGCGATCCATTGACCTGACTAACAGGACGTTCAAGGTTTTGGGAAAGAGAAATAAGGAACGCGTGATCCCTTTTTCCGCCAGCCTCGTTCCGCTTATAGAGAATTATATTTCTATCAGAAACCGTGAAATTGAAATGAAGGATCATGGAAATCTTTTCGTCAGGGACGATGGCCAGGCCTGTTACCCGATGATGATATACAAGATCGTGAAAAAATACCTCGATCAGTTTCCGGGAGTTGAACAAAGAAGTCCGCACATTCTGAGGCATACCTATGCCACCCACCTCCTCAACAAAGGAGCTGACCTAAACGCGGTAAAGGACCTTCTGGGTCATACAAGTCTTGCCGCGACTCAGGTCTATACACATAATTCAATGGAAAAGTTAAAGAAGATTTTTGAGCAGGCCCATCCCAAGGCCTGAGAGTGTAAGGAAATTCCGCGCCCATCCGGGAGCGCATTAAACCCGGATCGTTTGTTTATGTACAACTCTAAATTTTTGCGCTATGAAGCTGAAAGTTCATTCCATCCACTTCGATGCCGACCAAAAACTCGTTGCCTACATTCAGAAAAAAGTAAACAAGCTCGACACCTTCTATGACCGGTTAGTGGATGGAGAAGTGTTTCTGCGTCTTAACAATGAAGGAAGTGACAACAAGACAGTTGAGATAAAACTGAACTTGCCCGGTTCTCAATTGTTCGCAGTGGAAAAATCGCGATCATTCGAGGCTGCGACTGACCTCGCAACGGACGCGCTGCGCATGCAACTGACCAAGTTCAAAGCAAAGGTTCACAATAAGAAAAGCAAAAAGCTACTGCAGTTTGAAACTCCGGCTGAAGAAATGACAATCGCCGAAGAGTTGCTCGGGGCGAATTCATCTGTGGGTACGGCAGGTCAGTAAATCCGCAATGATGATTTCGAACGGGGAAAGATAAAAATGACGAACGACAGATGCTCGCACATCTGTCGTTCGTAAAGAATATTTAATCCAACAATTACTAGTTGAGGCCGAAGACTTTCTTCACCTGATCCACGTGATCAAGTTTCTCCCACGGGAACAATTCAACTTTCAGTTTCAGCTCGTTGCCCTTACCCTTGTTGAAGATCTTTTCAACCGTTCTCGGCTCCCGGCCCATATGCCCGTAGGCGGCGGTCTCTGAGTAAATCGGAGTTCTTAAATTAAAACGTTGCTCGATGAAGTAAGGGCGCATATCAAAGATCTTCTCCACCTTCCTCGCGATCTCACCGTCATTCAGCTTCACCTTCGAAGTACCGAAAGTATTGACATACAGGCCTACAGGTTTTGCAACCCCAATTGCGTATGCCACCTGTACAAGCGCTTCGTCACACAAGCCGGCAGCGACCAGATTTTTCGCGATGTGGCGGGTTGCATATGCTGCTGAGCGATCTACCTTTGAAGGATCTTTACCTGAGAAAGCTCCTCCGCCGTGCGCGCCTTTACCCCCGTAAGTGTCGACGATGATCTTTCTGCCAGTCAGGCCGGTGTCGCCATGTGGTCCACCAATCACAAACTTTCCAGTCGGGTTAACGTGATATTTTATGTCGGACGTGAACAGAATCTGGACACGTTTCGGTAATTTCTTTTTTACGCGCGGGATGACAATGTCAATTACATCCTCACGGATCTGTTTCAACATGGCCGCATCTTTGCCAAAGTCATCGTGTTGCGTGGACAACACAATCGTATCTACTCTGGAAGGTCGGTTATCATCGCTGTACTCGATCGTCACCTGTGATTTGGCATCCGGTCTCAGATACTTCATTACCTTTCCTTCCCTGCGGATAGCCGCCAGTTCACGCAACAGTGAGTGCGCAATCTCAAGCGGAAGCGGCATAAAATTATCCGTTTCGTTCGTCGCGTATCCGAACATCATACCCTGGTCGCCGGCACCTTGCTCCTCTTTTTTCTTCCTTTCAACACCCTGATTGATGTCAGGCGATTGTTCGTGGATCGCCGAGAATATCCCGCACGAATTCGCTTCGAACATATATTCACTTTTAGTATACCCGATCTTGCGGATCACCTCGCGCGCGATGTCCTGAACGTCGAGATATGCTTCGGATTTTACTTCGCCCGCAAGCACAACCTGGCCAGTGGTCACAAGGGTTTCACACGCTACCTTTGAATCGGCATCGTACGCGAGAAAATAGTCGATAAGTGCATCAGAGATCTGGTCAGCAACTTTATCCGGGTGGCCTTCAGAAACTGATTCTGAAGTAAATAAATATGGCATATAAAAGTGTTAAAAATTAGGTGGCGCAAATTTAGAGGAATTGCGCTAACGAAAAAATGCTAACCGCCGCTCAGGCTAGAAATAAAAAAACCGCCGGGTCTTTCCCAGAGGCTATTGGCTGCCGGCGCCATTGGCCAACTGATTGCGTAAGGATGTTTTCATTTTCTCCGGTGATATCCACAGCCACGCAAAGTTGCGTCTGCGCCGAAAGATTTCGGGTCAGATTCTCAAACAGGCTGTGATTGCGATATGGGGTTTCAATGAATATCTGGGTCTGATTTTTCAGCCGCGACTCCTTTTCCAGATCTTTAATAACTTTCGAAACTTCCCTGGCCTGGATGGGCAAATAGCCATGAAAGGCAAAGTGCTGACCATTCAACCCCGAGGCCATCAAGGCCAGAAGGATTGCTGAAGGCCCGACCAGCGGAACGACGCGGATCCCTGCTCCGTGGGCGTATTTCACCGCCAGCGCACCGGGGTCGGCCACACCGGGACACCCCGCCTCTGATAGTACACCGAGATGGTTCCCGCTCAATATCGGGGTGAATAAAGTGGGCAACTCTGCCTCCTTCGTATCCTTGTTCAAGAGCGAGAAGGACAGGCCTTCAATTGAATCATAAATTTTCAAACTGCTGAGATACCGTCGCGCAGTCCGCACGTCTTCCGCCAGAAAATGACGGATGCCCGGCAAAACGGATTTCACATGCGCAGGCACGACTAATTCGTTTGTGTTGGCGGCGATTGCTGTCGGAATCAAAAACAATTTTCCCGTGTTACTCATGCACGTCCTAAGGCTTTATATTTTTGGAAAATGGCAAAATTCTTAATTATCGCCGGAATGATCCTGCTTGTGACCGGACTCATTATGCTGTTTGTCCCACGGTTCCCTTTCCCCGGCAGGCTGCCAGGCGACATCGTCATTGACAAGGGAAACTTTAAGATGTTTATTCCGATCACCACAAGTATCGTGATAAGTATTGTCCTTTCGCTGATCCTTTACTTCATCAATAAAGCCAAATAAAAGACGAACTTATCAGCATAACGGTTACTTTTTCTCGTTTGAACAGGACACATAGTTTATTTGGTCAGAATTTCCGAATTTCAAGGTTTTATCAGGTGAAACAGGCCATTACCCTATTGACGATATTCCTCGCGTCCTGGACCTACAGCGTCGCTCAGGGTGATAGGGTGGTTATGCCGGCCAGCTTTGAAGACAGCGTTCGCGTTGCACTTGA
>CBFGXV010000271.1:0-4898 GCA_965652755.1 uncultured Chryseosolibacter sp.
GCACCCAGAAACAAGCACATCGCCACTATCAGGCTTGTAATGACTTTGGTTCCGATCAAAATGTGTTTCATAATTTCCTTTTTTTTTACGTTTAGTGAGAAATCCATTTGAATGAGGACTTCTTAATTGATAAAGAAATAAAAAACTGTGCCGGTCGCTTTTGCTTTTCGACCAACGTATATTGGAAAAACTGTTGAAAAATTCAACACTCCTGTTGCATCGCGGAAATAAATAGAAAAAGAGATGGCTATGCGATTGAAATTTTGCTTTGTTTGCTTGCTCTTCATGTCTACTATGCCCGGCAAATCGCAAACTTTTTCAAAAAATTCGGCAGTCCGGTACCTGGCGCTCGGCGATTCATATACCGTCGGCGAAAGTGTGGCGGAAGTTCAACGGTGGCCGGTTCAGCTCATGGAGGCATTCAAAGGTCGTGGATATACATGCGAAGCTCCGGAGATCATTGCCGTTACCGGCTGGAGAACCGACGATCTCAGGAATGCGATCCGGGCAAAAGATCCTCACCGGGGTTATGATCTTGTGTCGCTGCTCATCGGTGTCAACAACCAATACCAGGGACGAAGCGTCTCCGAGTACGAAAAAGAATTTGACGCGCTCCTCGACATTGCAATCGTTCATGCGCAAAAAGAAAAGTTCAGGGTGATCGTACTCTCGATCCCCGATTACGGGTACACCCCTTTCGGACGAGAAAAGCAGGATAAGATCTCGGAACAGATCGACACCTTTAATGCCGTTAACAAACGAATAACGCTCAAGAAGGGAGTCGCTTATATCGACATCACTGATATCTCCCGGATGGGACTCAAACAGCCAGATCTCGTCGCCGATGACGGATTGCACCCATCAGGCAAAATGTATGCAATGTGGGTTGACAGGATAATGCAGCAACTCAACCCCTGACTCATACACCGCCAACCTTCAGCTTCACCAGATCATCCTTCAGATATATCTCCATCGGCTCGCCGGATTCCAGCGATGTTTCTGTCTTGTCCTTTGACACCTTAACCTTGATCACCCTGCCTCTGAATTCCAGTCGAAAGGAATAGGACTTCCACTGCTCGGGGAGGAAGGGATCAAAAGCAAGCTTCCCCTTCTTCACGCGCATACCTCCAAAACCTTTTGTGACACTGAGCCACGTACCGGCCATGCTCGTGATGTGACAGCCATCCTCGGTGTCATTGTTATAATCATCCAGGTCCAGTCGCGCAGTTCTGAGATAGAAATCATACGCTTTTTGTTTGTAGCCGAGCTTTGAAGCCAGAATCACGTGGACGCAGGGTGAAAGAGAAGATTCGTGCACGGTCATCGGCTCGTAGAAATCAAAATTTTCCCGGATAGTGGCGACGTCATATTGATCTTCAAAAAAATAAAGGCCCTGCAACACATCCGCTTGTTTGATAAAACAGGATCTCAGTATCCGGTCCCACGACCATTTTTGATTGATCGGCCTGTCCTCCGGCCTGAGGTCGCTGACTTTCAGCAATTCTTTATCCAAGAAGCCATCCTGCTGGAGAAACAATCCGCGTTTGGTATCCTCGGGGAAGTACATTTTGTCGACGATATCCTTCCACTTCGCTATCTCTTCAGACTCCTGGAAGGATGACCGATTCACGATCTCGGTGTAGCGCGAAGGGTTGTTGTTCTTAACGAAGTCGATAGCCTGTCGCGTATATTTTAACGTCCATACGGCAATGGTGTTTGTATACCAGTTGTTATTGACGTTGTTCTCATACTCGTTCGGACCGGTTACGCCAAGCATGACGTACTTGTTTTTGTGGCTTGACCAGTTTACGCGCTGTGCCCAAAAGCGGGAGATAGCTATAAGGACTTCAAGACCGTACTCCGTCAGATAATGTTCATCGCCGGTGTAATTGATGTAATCAAATATCGCATAAGCGATCGCGCCGTTGCGATGGATTTCTTCAAAGGTGATCTCCCATTCATTGTGCGACTCCTCGCCGTTCATCGTCACCATGGGATATAACGCCGCCCCGTCCGTAAACCCGAGTTTGCGGGCATTCTCTATCGCTTTCGAAAGGTGCTTGTAACGGTAGATCAGGAGATTCCGCGCCACCTTTTGTTCTGCGGTGCCAAGATAGAATGGCAGGCAATACGCCTCGGTGTCCCAGTACGTGCTTCCACCGTATTTCTCACCCGTGAATCCTTTTGGCCCGATGTTGAGTCGCTCGTCTTCTCCAGTGTAGGTCTGAGTCAATTGAAAGATGTTGAACCGGATGCCCTGCTGGGCAGCAATGTCTCCTTCGATCGTTATGTCACATTCTTCCCATTTATGCTCCCATACAGCAGCATGCTCTCTGAAAAGTTTGTCGAATCCTTTGGATACCGCTTCATCCAGGACCTTGTGACAAGCTTCAACCAGTTTGCCCTTCGAATGATTCTCCGAAGATAGCACTGCCGCATATTTGTAAATAACAGTCTCTTTTCCCTCATCCAGGTTCATCTGAACGACATTGCCAACATATTTCTCCCGCTTGTCAATATTGATCCGGTCGAACGCGACTTTCCTGCCATCTGTCTCAATAACGTAGTGGATACCCGTCGTGACATGGTATAAGGTCTTCTTGGTTTGAGCAGTCACGATGGCTCGTCCCTCCGTGGCTTCCTTGTATACCTCTTCCCAGAACTTCTCGTCGTAGTTTGCGTCCTTGTTTACAACATCCGCGTCAGCATAAATAGAGAAAGTAACCTTGGATGAAAAGTTAAGCGGGATGATGGAATAACGAATTGCACCAATCTCGCCGTGGGCCATGCTGCAGAATCGCTTTGAGTCCACGCGGATCTTCTTTCCATCGGCGAAGGTGGCTGCAAATGATCTGGACAGGAGCCCTGTACGCATATCCAGCACCCTTTTGAAATCCTCGACCTTGCACTTTGCAAGATCCAGTTTCTGATTGTCGATGCTTACATGGATACCGATCCAGTTCGGTGCATTCAATACCTTGGCGAAATAATCCGGATAGCCATTTTTCCACCAACCGACCCTTGTTTTGTCAGGATAGTAGACGCCCGCAACATAACTTCCGCGAAGCGTTTCACCTGAATAGTCCTCCTCAAAATTGACGCGCTGGCCCATGCGACCATTTCCGATACTAAAAACGCTTTCGGATATTTTGTTGTAATGAGGATTGAAACCTTCCTCGATGATCTCCCATTCGTGATGCTTGAGATAATTCTTCATATCAGATACAATTACGCGCCGGTAAGTTCAGTTTATAAATCTTTTCTATACTTTAATGCAGACAATAATTATCCATACAGTTTTGCAACATTTGTCATGCGTTGCCATCATCCAGGGCACGCAGAGTTGATAGTTCTATATCGGATGTTTTTTCTAAAACCAGATCTGCTTCTCCCAGCAGGTCAGGTGAACCGATGCCGATACATTTCATGCCGGCGGCAAGCGCTGCCTCTACTCCTGCTACCGCATCTTCGATGACAACACAAGACCCGGCGCTTACTCCAATCCTTTCAGCGGTGATCAAAAATATTTCAGGGTCCGGCTTGGTGCGTGTTATCATGGTCCCGTCGACGACGGCGTCAAAGTCGTGCTCCATACGGAGCTGTCGCAAGACCGTTTTTGCGTTCATGCTGCTGGATGCAAGACCCACGCGCTTGCCTTCTCCTTTTATGCGGTCAATAAGCTCCTGTACGCCGGGAAATATTTCGGCGGGTGTCATGCGTTCGATGTAATCATTGAACCATATGTTCTTTTTGGTGGCTAACATCTCTTTGTGTTTTTCGTTCAGCGAAATACCCGCGAGATCCAGAATGATGTTCAACGACTGCATCCGGCTTACACCTTTGAGCTTCTCATTCTCCAGTTCGGTCAGATCGTAGCCAAGTTCAAGCGCCAAACGCTTCCACGCGAGGTAATGATAATGCGCGGTGTCGACTATTACTCCGTCAAGGTCAAAAATGCAGCCTTTGATCACTATCCTTATGCTGATTTAGTGGGAATCTTTTTATCCTTCATGAATTAACCCGCGATACATGTGGTCCATATGTCTTCTCCATGATCCTGTCAGTTTCTTTCAAAGATTTGAAAACCGCAAAACTCTTACCCTGTGTTCTGAGTGCGCCCAGCGTATTTCCATATTGCACTGCCCGCACATAATCATCCGGGTCCTGCAGCAAGCCGAAACCGATGCCTCCGGCAAAGGAGTCGCCGCAGCCTGTCGTATCTACGACATGATCGACCGGAATGGCAGGGACCATTATCTCCTGCATTTTGCCTCCGGATTTATAAAAGACCATGCATCCGCGCGAGTCCATTGTGATGCAAAGACACTTTACACCCTGCGAAAGACAATGCGCAGCGAAATTCCGCATTTCTTCAGCAGTTATTTCCTTGTCAAAGTCGGCGCTTTCATATTCTTTTTTATACCACGAGGCGTGCGCCTCCTCAAGGTTCATCTTTAGCACATCGATGTAAGGTAGCCAAAGGTCTCGGTCCAGCCAGAATTTGCGTTGTCGTTCCCCTCTGAAAAGGCAAGCAGTAGTGGGACCGTGGGCGTCAAAGATGACAATATTTTTTCCTTTGCCGTTCTTTTTGATGTATTGCAAAGCATCCAGTGATATCTCGTAGTCGCTGATCGGAATAAAAATAAAGACGTCGCAGTCAAGCAGTTCTTCAAAATCCGCCGGAACGATCGGATCCATAAAACCGGTCTGCCGCTCGATACGGTTGTTCAGGTCGAGAAAACGGAGACTGATTACGTCGCCCTGGTCATTTTTGCACGTGATGTAATCGAGGTTGATGCCTTGATAGCCCTTGAATACTTCCTTCACGTTATCCTGATCCGTCGTCCTCACGTGCGAAACAGGTATGATCTCGATCTCATCCCCTACCATGGTAGAAA
>CBFGXV010000272.1:0-4889 GCA_965652755.1 uncultured Chryseosolibacter sp.
CCCGCCGCGCTCTCAAGGAGAAAAGGCCAGCCGTAGATGTGCTGGAGGTTTTCGGTACATTTGTTCATATTAATAAATCGCGCAAAGCCGCAGAGACGCAAAGTAAGCGCTATTTTTTTTAGAGATTATTTACCATTCTTTTTATTCCATCCTTAATCAGTGCCTCATTGAAATTGATCAAAAGGCCAAGCTTCACATCAGTTAGTCGCATATACGTCAACAAGACTTTCATATGGACGGGCAACACACCATCAACTGACTTCAATTCGAGAATAAGCTTGCTCTCCACGATTACGTCAGCGCGAAAGGCCATGCTCATTTTCATCCCGTCATAGAAAACGTCAATCTCCTTCTGTCTGCAATATTTCAGTCCTGCCTTGCCAAGTTCGTAGCACAGCGCTTCTTCGTACACTGACTCCAGTAACCCTGGGCCTAGTGCGCGGTGGATCTTAATGCACAGATCCACAACAATCTTTGATAAATCATTTTCAGTCATATTTTGGGTCTTTTTTAAATCCATTGCATGACTTGTCTGCGCCAAGCTACTTTCTTTAAGCTCGTCCCGCCGAAGCACGGTCCATCCACTCGCGCCTTTTTCGTCAATTACGATTTCTTTGCGTCTTCTTTGCGTCTCTGCGCCTTTGCGCGATGCTTTATTTGCCATTGCCCGATATTTGTTCGCCCTTATTCTTTCATCACAACCTCATCGAGATTCATCATCGCATTCGCCACTACGGTCATCGCCGCAAGCTGCGGCGTCGCCTCCGCGGAGGCTGTCAGCAGCTTCGCCGCTTCCTTGTCCTGCGAATAGCGCTGCACCGCATCCTCATATAATTTCCTGAAGATACCCACCTTGCTGTCCTGGATGTCGTTAATCACAAGCATCCGGTATCCTTCTTTGATTTGTTCGTCTGTATTCTTCCCGCTTTCCATCATCTTCATCGCGAAGTGCCTTGCTGCAACCACAAAAGACGAATCGTTCAGCGTAACGAGCGCCTGAAGCGGCGTGTTTGTTCTCAAACGTCTGCTGACACAAACTTCGCGACTGGAGCCATCAAACATCATCAGCGAGGGATAGGTACTGGTGCGCTTCATGTACGTGTAAACTGACCTGCGATAAAGATCTTCGCCGGTGCTTTGTTTCCATTCCTCACCGTTGTAAACAGAATTCCAGACACCTTCGGGCTGATAGGGCATCACACTCTTTCCAAACATTTTCCGGCTCAGCAATCCACTTACTGCAAGTGCCTGGTCGCGAACCTGCTCTGCGGACAACCGCACGCGCGGCGCGCGCGACAGATACTGGTTTGACGGATCTTTTGTTAAATGTTCGTCTGTCACGCGCGAATCCTGCTGATATGTGGCCGACATGACGATCTCCTTCAGCAAAGCTTTGACACTCCAGCGATGTTCGTTCATGAACCTGAGTGCAAGCCAGTCGAGAAGTTCCTGGTGGGTCGGCGTTGCGCCCTGTGTCCCGAAGTCCTCCAGCGTTTCCACAATGCCAGTGCCGAAGATCTGCTCCCAGAACCGGTTGACGGCTGTGCGCGCGGTCAGCGGATTTTCCTTGTTGAACAACCATCGTGCAAATCCAAGACGGTTGTTGGGCTCGCCTGCGGGGAAAGGATTCAATGATTCCGGCACTCCGGGTTCCACGACCTCGCCTTTGGCAAGCCAGTTGCCCCTTTCGAAAATATGGGTCGTGCGCCGCTGTTCCTGATTGTTCTCGATCATCACCGGCGTGTTCTCAACAGAAGCATTCAGCAGTTCCATGAATGAGGATCGTATTGACGCGAACGCAGGCTTGTCCTTACCAGGCAGATCGCCGCGGAATGCAAACCAGTCAACGGAGCACACGGGCTTGTCAGGAGCAAGGAGGCCATTGTTGAAAATGAAATACAGATCGTGCCTTCCTGACGTAGGAGTCAACGGGAAGGATACTGTTTTTCGACTCCCGGCTGTCTTTTCAATGCGGCCCCGGCCGATAACGGGTCCGTTGAGATCGTCAAGACGGATCTCGAATGTTCCACCTGTATGAGGCGTTCCGTAATTGAAGAAAAGATGCGTCTTGCCATCCAGCTTGATTTGTTTCAGGCGGGCGCTTCCTCCAGGACGTATTCCCAGCCACTTGGTGTCGATAAGTTCGCCATTGACGAACTCGTCGAAATCATGGGGATGGTATTTAGGTTCCAGCGTCTTGAGAAAAAGATTGGCTTCCAGTTCTTCTTCCGACCCTGAGTTCGTTCTGACCCACTTCCGGATCGATTCTAGTTTTTCCTGGTCTTCTTCCGTGTAGGTGCGCAGGTTTGGATGCTCACTGTTGGTGTCCTCGTCTCTCGTGTTGTTGAAGTACGCCATCGATTTGTAAAAATCTTCGTGCAGGAAAGGATCGTATGGATGCGTGTGACATTGTACACACGCCATCGTCGTGCTTTGCCAGACTTCCCATGTGGTGCTCACGCGATCTACCACGGCAGCAACGCGAAATTCCTCGTCTTCAGTCCCCCCTTCGTCGTTGTTCATTGTGTTCCTGTGAAAGGCTGTCGCAATGAGCTGATCATCGGAAGGGTTGGGCAGAAGATCGCCTGCCAGTTGTTCAATCGAGAACTGATCAAAAGGCATGTCTCTGTTGAAGGCTCGGATCACCCAGTCGCGGTAGCGCCAGATGGTTCGTCCAGCGTCGCGTTCGTAGCCCTTGGTGTCGGAATAGCGCGCCATGTCCAGCCACCACGATGCCCACTTCTCTCCAAAGCGCGGCGAGGCGAGTAATTCATCCACTACCTTTTCGTAAGCGTTATGGCTGTCGTCTTTCAGAAATGATTGTACCTGGTCGGGCGTCGGAGGCAAGCCGATGAGGTCGAGATAGATCCTTCGCAGCAGTGTGGCTTTCGCCGCCGCGGGGGATGGAGTTAATTCGTGTTCCGAAAGTTTTTCCAGAATAAAATAATCAATATCATTTTTTACCCAATCCTCAGACGAAAAAATGCCGGCGATTTTTTTTTCGGAAACAGGCACGCCCGGCGGAACGGGAGGGACGTAGGCCCAGTGATCTCCCCACTCGGCGCCCTGGTCGACCCACTCGGTGAGAATGTTGATCTCCTCAGCCGTGAGCGGTTCTTCCTTATAAGGCATCCGCACTTCGGGATCGTTGGACGTTATCCTGCGGATCATTTCACTGTGCCCGGGATCGCCGGGGATGATGCCGAACTTACCTGATTCAGTTGTATCCAGGGCTTCTTTGCGGAAGAGGACACTGAAGTTGGCGCTACGCTTCACACCGCCGTGACAACTGATACATTTTTTGTTGAGTATTGGCTTCACCTGAGTACTGAAATCCACCCGCTTCTCCTGACACGCCCATGAGCAGCTGACTACACAGATGAAAACCAATATCCTCCTTGCCCTCTCTTTCATAGGTATAATTTGACTTTCAATTTAAACAATCGCCGGTTAAGGTAAAATGCGCTCCGTGCAGACGATGTTCGAAAGCGATTCATCGGTCAATGCGAACAGAACCATATGCAAAATACTTTAATCACCCGAGACATTACCCATCATTTTATCCGGACGGCGGGATCAGGTAATTAATAGAACAAAAAAGAAGATTTTTCAGTGTCCCAAGCGGCCGTAAATAATCAGAGTAACCGCGATATAATTTTCAACGCGACACAGGCCGGATGTCATCCGGCATTCATGCCGGTCTACATAATGCAGTCTGAATCTGCCGCGATCAATTGCTGTTGAGGGCACATAAATTGTCTGTGTATTTCTGTTGAAAGAATATGGCGGTGAGAACAATTCTCATGTACAGAACACAAAGCAGCTATGGATAATATTACAGGTCAGGAGAGAGGGGTTGAAAAAAAACGGCGTGTGGTGGTCGTCACGGGCGCATCGGCCGGTTTGGGCAGATCGATCGTGCGACAGTTTGCAGCACAAGGTTGTGATGTCGCGCTTATTGCCCGCGGAATCGAAGGGTTGGAAGGGGCTAAAAGAGAAGTGGAGCAGGCGGGAGGCAGAGCGCTTGTGCTTCCCGTAGACATTGCGGACGCTGAGGCTGTCGAAAATGCCGCGGCGGAAACAGAACTGAAGCTCGGGCCCATAGACGTCTGGGTTAACAACGCCATGAACAGTGTCTTTTCGCCCGTGAAAGAAATGACTCCCGAAGATTACAAACGCGTTACGGATGTAACCTATCTCGGGCATGTATACGGCGCGTTGAGTGCGTTGAAGAGAATGTTGCCTCGTGATCGCGGGTCCATAATCTTCGTCGGGTCCGCACTTGCCTACAGAGGCATCCCGTTGCAGTCTGCATATTGCGGCGCGAAACACGCCATCGAAGGTTTTTTCGATTCCCTGAGAACTGAATTGATGCACGATGGAAGTAACGTCAAGATATCAATGGTGCAGCTGCCGGCGATGAACACGACGCAATTCAAGTTTGTAAAAACACGGCTGCCGAGAAAGCCGCGCCCGATGGGCACGATCTATCAGCCTGAGGTAGCTGCCGAAGTGGTGGAGTTTGCGTCGAGAGATCACAGGAGAGAATACTTTGTCGGATGGCCGACGGTGAAGGCTATCGTAGGAAACAAGATTGCTCCATGGTACGCAGACTGGGTACTGGCCCGTAATGGATATGAAGGCCAGATGACTTCGGAACCGGAGGATCCCGGACGCAAAAATAATTTGTGGGAGCCCCTTCCCGGGGATCACGGCGCCCACGGAACTTTTGATGATAAGGCCAGAAATTTCAGCGTCGTAACCTGGGCCTCATTACACAAAGGGGCGGTTGCCGCATCGCTGTTGCTTTTTGCGGGTGCAGTGTTTCTTCTCAACAAGTAGGAGCTATTGCAGCCGGCGATTGAATGACGCGTACAACTTTAGAATAG
>CBFGXV010000273.1:0-4887 GCA_965652755.1 uncultured Chryseosolibacter sp.
GTATTCGCTTTCATTGGGACAAACAAAGGCGCCAATGACCTGAAGAAACTTCATCCAAAGCCACACAGACTGAAAGCGATCCTGGGCCTTGACGCAAAAAATCCCGCGATCGTTTTGCCCGATGCTGACATTGACAATGCTGTGACGGAGTGTCTTACCGGCTCTTTGTCCTTCAATGGGCAGCGGTGCACCGCACTCAAGATACTGTTCGTGCATAAGGACGTCGTGGATGCATTTATCGAAAAATTCAAAGCACAGGTAAAAAAGCTCAAGCCCGGTATGCCGTGGGATAATGGCGTTGGGCTTACCGCGCTTCCCGAGCCTGGAAAAGTTGATTATCTCAAAGGCCTCGTGCAGGATGCGACGTCGCATGGGGCGCGCGTCGTCAATGAACACGGCGGCGAAACGCTGGAGACATTTTTCTATCCGGCTGTGCTGTATCCTGTCAACGACAGGATGAAGATCTATTACGAAGAACAGTTCGGACCCGTGGTGCCGATTGTGCCTTTCAGCGACGACGATGAAGCAATCCGTTATGTGGTCAACTCAAACTTCGGGCAGCAGGTAAGTATCTTCGGAAATGACTCGACGCGGGTTGCCAGGCTGATGGATGCATTCGTCAACCAGGTGGGAAGGATCAACCTGAATACACAGGCGCAGCGCGGCCCGGATTCATTCCCTTTTAACGGAAGAAAGGACTCGGCGGAAGGAACACTTTCGGTTTCTGACGCCTTGCGCGTATTTTCTATCCGAACCCTGGTTGCTACACGCAACACAGATGCGAACAAGCAAATGATCGCTACAATTATCCGCAACAGGGAATCGGCCTTCCTCAGCACGGACTACATCTTCTGACGCAGGTCGATGGCAAGGGCGATATTTGTTGCCTCGTTGTATGAGGATTTCAGCAAGCCATGAAAAAACATTTCAATATCAGGATAACCGGATTTGTTCAGGGAGTCTTCTTCCGCGCATCAACGAAGGAAAAAGCCGATTCACTTGGCATACGCGGACTGGTGAGAAATGAACCAGATGGAAATGTGTACGCTGAGGCTGAAGGTGAGGAAAATGATCTGACGCGTTTTATTGCATGGTGTCACCACGGCCCTGCACATGCGCGCGTTGAAAAATGCGAAGTGGAAGAAGGAGAGATTCGAAATTTCAAGCGCTTCACAATCGAACGGTGAATACGATGCACTTTACATTGCACCTTCCTGTTTGCTCAGGCCGTTCTTTTAACAATTCCCTTCTGAGGATGAATGCGCACTTCAAAGAAGTGGCTGATAAAAGCATTCATACGGTTATCAACCATTAATACCGGGCTGTCGGCCGGGTAGAAGACAGTGAGGTCCAGAACCGCGCGCAGAAAGTTGTGGTGTTTGCAAAAAGCTTTCGTCCAATGCCTGAACTGTCTGGACCATTCATCCTGGTAATGGGCATGGGCATCCTTCCCGGCGAAAATGAATTCAAGCTGATTGTCTCCGTAGAACTTGTAGCGGAAGACACCCATCAGATTGAGATAAAATTCATGGAGGTGGCGAAAATCCTTATTGCGATGTTCCTGGATCCTGATCGCCATGTCGTCCATCATGCCGAGCGGATTGGAACGCAACAGATATTCAACTTTAACAAAGTCGACGAGGTATTCGAGCAGAGAATGTTCCAGAGAGAGTTGCACCTCTTCCAGCACATAATTCTTGTCAAGGGGAAAGAATTTTCGAAGCACCCGGATTTACTTGGTTTTTCAAAAATAACAAAAAAGGCCCGGATGTTACACGGGCCTTTTTAAAAAACAGCTTAGCGCCATCAAAACTTTTCGCTGCTCGCAGCCTCAAAAGATTTCAGGTATCGTTCCGGTATGCCTCCGTTTAACATGGCGCCCGGAGGCACGGAAGGATAGATCTCTTCAAGGGTTTTGACTTCATTCATGAATATACGACGGTTGATCTGATGCCGGTTCAGCTTTCGGGGCTGGTCGAGGCCCGCGGCTGCGATCAGTTCAACAAAACTCTCGATGGTGTGTTTATGGTAATTGGCCACGCGTACTTTCTTGTCTTCTACCACCAGCCCCTTCGTTAGTTCCGGGTTTTGCGTGGCCACGCCGGTGGGGCAAGTGTTCTTATTGCATTCAAGTGCCTGGATACAGCCGATCGCCATCATCATCGCCCGTGCGCTGTTGCAGATATCCGCGCCGAGAGCGATCGCCCTTGCCATCTGGAAACCTGTCAGAATCTTGCCTGCGGCGCATAGTTTAATATGCTGTCGGATACCAAAGCCACGCAGCATATTTTCGACAAAAGCGAGCCCGTCGAGAAGGGGCATTCCGACGAAGTTCGAGAATTCGGGAGGGGCCGCGCCCGTGCCTCCTTCACCTCCATCGACAGTGATAAAGTCGGGATAAGTGTCGAGCTCGACCATGGCTTTGCAGATCGATATGAATTCGCTCTTGCGACCGATACACAGCTTGAACCCGACTGGTTTGCCCCCGGAGAGATCGCGCATTTGTTTTATAAAGAGAATCAACTCTTTCGGAGTTTTGAACGCGCTGTGGAAGGGCGGAGAGAAGACAGTCGTCCATGCTTTCACGCCGCGGATGGCTGCAATCTCCGGAGTGTTCTTTTTACCGGGCAATATTCCGCCATGCCCCGGCTTTGCTCCCTGCGAAAGCTTGAGCTCGATCATTTTCACTTCTGGGCGCGTCGCGTTATTGGTAAAGGCGCCTGGAGAAAAATTACCGTCATCATCTCTGGCGCCAAAGTATCCCGTTCCGACTTGGCACATAAGGTCTCCACCGTATTTGGTATGGTGGGGGCTGATCCCTCCTTCTCCGGTATTATGCGCAAAACCGCCGATCTTTGCACCGGAGTTCAAAGATTCTACAGCATTGGCGCTGAGAGAGCCAAAGCTCATGGCGGAGATATTGAGAATGCTCGAATCATAGGGCTGAAGGCAGTCCTTATTACCTACTCTTACCCGCGGATGGTGATCTACTTTGTGAAAGTCGATCGGTACGATTGAGTGACTCATCCACTCATAGCCCTCGGCATACACGTTCAACTGTGTTCCAAAGGGTGTAGTATCGACCTGCTTCTTGGCGCGCTGGTAAATGACGGACCGGTCGATCCGGTTGATCGGCGCTCCATCTGTATCTGACTCTACGAAGTATTGCTGGATCTTCGGACGCAGGTCCTCAAATACATATCGGAGCCGGCCGAGCAAGGGGAAATTTCTTTTGAGTGATTGTTTCGTCTGCACCATGTCCCAGATGCCGAGGTATACGAGGGGCCCGACAATAAGGAGCATAAACAGCGCTTCAATATGAAAATAAGCCCATACCAGGATCAGCGCAACGACAACGGCGCTCGTAAAGACGAATGATTTTCTCATGTGAGGTTACTATCCTTCAAATATACAAAAAGCCGACAACGACTGCAGGCACCAGGCCACGCAGATCAACCACAACAGGCGGCTGCCAGGATATCCGAGAGAAAGGAGGTGTTTAATTGTATCGAACAAAGCCCGGCGCGCGCACGAATCCTGCGCTGTATTTGATGCGAAGATTTCCCGTCAGCCGGATGTTGAAGGAGCTGATGTCTTCGATCGTTCTCGGATAATAGATCAGACGCAATTCAATTGTTCCGAAGATAAGGTTCTCATTTCGCGTGCGAACACCGCCGCCGAAACCAAAATAGGGCTTGTCGTAGAAGATACTGCGATGGTTTTCCGAGATCATTGCCATCTCGCCAAAGGCGAACGGGGCGAACCGGAAGCCCAGGAGCTGCCATGGGGAAAAGGCAACAGTTTCGCTTTGGATGTGGAACCGCTTTGTACCCCAGAGGCTATCTGCGCGAAAGTATTGCAGACCAAATTCGTGGTTTATGTCCAGCGGCAGAGAGTTGCGTTGTCGGAAGACACGCGTGTAATCGACAGCAAATGATTGCCTGAGGAGGAACTGTCCCTGCGGGATGAGACGGCTTAGCAGCGAACCGGACACAAGCACTGTTGCGTCTTCCAATCCGTTGTTGGTATAAGCGCCGGCGCGAACGGCAAACGTGTAAAATTCACCGAGCCTGTTGACAATGGATTTTTCCGCCTCGATTCCAAGGTAAGGCCGCGCGATCCCGCGCTGCCTGGCCCACCCCGTAGTTACTGACAAATTGTGCCCATAAGGAACGTCTTCCGTTCGGCCGAATCCGTAAATGTAACGCGTCGTATAAAAGTCTCGTTTGAAAAACGTCGCGGAGGCAAGAACAAATGTCTGGTCATTGTAGAGCGGGCTCTCCTGTTCGCGGGACTGGATGGGCACCCGCGTGAAATGTTGATCAAAAGCTCTGATCGCGATGAAGTGCCGGCTTCTGTCGTGGTTGCTGTTTGCTCCGATGTTGTATCCGATCCAGAAATCATTGATGACATAACGATAATCCCTGAAGAGGGAGTCATCGATGTTAAAAAAATTCTCAGACCAGTTTCTGCTGAGCTCCATTCCGCCGGCATACCGGGTGTAAGGTGAAACCAGTGGGCGATCGAACCGGATGTAATAGGATTTCTCCTCCTCTTCTCCATAACTGCTTCCGGTGTTTAACTGGGTGTAGCCAATCGTGCCGTTGATGAACGTTCCTGCGATGCTGTTCTTCCGATATAGGAATTCGTACGCGATATCGGGATCCCTATCCGGTTGCATCAATGCGTTGAACTGCATTCGCTGCCCCCAGCCTCCAAGGTTTGCATCGTACAGTCGCAGGCGCGTTCTTGAAGTGCTTGGATAGACGGTTCCTCCGAGGCTGAACACATCGCGTGTCAACACCACAATGTCGACGGAATCGGGACTCTTGCGCAGTGGGATGATATACAACTTGGCATCGAGCAGGAAATCCAGATCGCGGAGGT
>CBFGXV010000274.1:0-4883 GCA_965652755.1 uncultured Chryseosolibacter sp.
AGAACTGTATTCCATCAAATTTCACGAGAATGGATTTGACTTCCTCCCCGGACCGGTAGTCACCGCGGGTAAACCTTCGGAGATACAAATGTTCAACTGGGGACTGATCCCTTTCTGGGTGAAAGACCAGGCCGCGGCAACAAGGTTGAAGGTGTCGACATTGAACTGTATCAGCGAAGAGATGTACGACAAACCATCTTACCGCGATGCGGCAAAGGAAGGAAAGCGATGTCTCATCCCATGCACGGGATTTTTTGAATGGCGCTGGCTCGATGAGAAGGGCAAGACCAAGATCCCGTATTACATTCACATGAAGGATCAACCGGTCTTTTCCATCGCAGGACTGTACTCGCGATGGGTCGACCGCACGACCGACCAACGCTATTATTCCTATACAGTACTGACAACGCAGGCCAACGGAATGATGAGCACGATTCACAATTCGAAACAACGGATGCCGGTGATCCTTCCGCGCCAGTATGAAAAGGACTGGCTCAATCCGAATCTGACGAAAGACGATGTGCTCGCCCTTTGCCAGCCAGTCGACGACGCATTGATGACAGCCCACACCATCTCCAAACGTATTACATCCAAAACGGAAGAAACCAACGTACCGGAAGTACTGCACGTTCAGGAATACCAGGAGCTCAACAGCAAGTAAGATAACCAGATGACGCACATTGCGGCCGCGGGATTTTTCGCCGTCACTTTGTTATTTCCTTCCGCAAAAAAACCATTTTGTAAAGTCAGTCAAAATTGGTAATTAGACTGATACATTATCCGTCTGACCAATCTCGTCATCAACAAAAAATCAAACAACATGAAAGACCATTTGAATCCCGATGCTCGCCGCGGGTTCCTGAAAAAAGCAGGACTTGGCGGAATAAGTCTCGCGGCCCTCACGGCTGCACCCATTGAAGAAGTGCTCGCGCAAGCCACGCAGAAGGTGAGTGGTGATGTTCATGGCCAGTGGTCGATTGGATACAGGCGATCGACTACCGGCTATTCCACCCAGCTGAAGCTGGAGGTATTGATCATTGGTTCTTTGACTGTTCCATCAAGCGGGAAACTGAAGGGCATTGGATCGAATGAGCAATTAGCTTTGATTACATTTTTCTCCTCGGGCTAAAGCCCGGAACTTGTTTACATTGACTGGCCCCAGCTGAAGCTGCAGGCATTGATCATTGTTCTTTGACTGTTCCATCAAGCGGGAAACTGAAGGGCAATGGGTCGAATGACCAAATTAGCTTTGATTACATTTTTCTCCTCGGGCTGGGAAGACCGAAACCTGTTGTCCATCACTGTTCTTCCAGCTGAAGCTGGAGGCAATTGGTCGGTTATTTGGTTATTTCCATGAAGCTGAAGGCAATTGATCAAATAGCCATGGCTTTGATTAAATTACTTTGTCGGTGAAAGCCCCTGGGCAGTCTTATGACCATGACAACATCTGACAGAGGCAATTGGTCTCCGACCCCGAATGGGGTCAAATATTAATAGTCAGGTGCAACCCGGGGTTATACGCATGCGCCAACCCCGAAGGAGTTGAATTAAAAATCGGAGAGAACAATTTCCACCTGGTCACAATGTTTTTCATCGACGGCAATACACACCATCGGACTGGCTCCTGTGAGAAGAATGACCATGAAAACGGAACCAGTTCCTCGCGCAGACAGGCGAGTCACACAAAGAACTCTTCCGACACAATCTTTCCATCCTTCACCTGGTAGACACAAAGCTCGGGTGATTTCATCCGTCCCTTCCCCTTCATTGTCATATCCATTTCGAGCACGAAGGCAATCGAGTTGCCCGCGACAAGCGGTGCGGAAACTTCGATGCTGTGAATCTTTTCCACCATGGCATCAAACTGTTTTCCCTTTTCTCTGATACCGGCCAGTCCTTCGGTAACTCTCGCAAATTCCGGCGTCTCGTAAGGCTCAATACTTTTAGCGGAAGGCGCATAAAGATTTTTGTGCGCTCCGTCCCAATCTGCTTCACGACAATAGGCTACCAACTTGTCGGCAATTTCTTTTGTACTCATAATGTGTCTCTATTTAAGCTACGACTAAATCTAGCCATGGTCTGTGACAACATTATGTCAACAGCGAAAATGATCCTGAAAATATAGGGCGGAAATAAGCAGCACCCTGTGCCACCGTTCCTCCTGTTTCGAGCCACGGAGCTTGGTGAAATGATTGGCGTTTACCAAAGTAAGATACTGTATATCTAGTAGTTGGAGTGCCTTACTTCAAGTATTTAACCAATATTGGAATCACTCCCAGTCCTGTATTCATCCGCGCTGTGATCAGCATGCAGACTGCGAAAATAATTATTCCGGGGAGAGAATAATCCGCTCAAAAGTTCAGTAACTTCATTTACCGCACCGATTTCCTGTAAGTGTTTTCTCTAACTCTAAATGATAAACACTATGAAAAACGATGTACCCACAGTTTCGAGAGCGGTGTCCCGGGGAGCGCTGATGCTCATCAGTTACCTCCTGCTCGCCGCATGCATGCAGCACGAAGAAAGCCTGACACCAAGAGCCGATCTTTCGGTCAACGCAGATGAACTAAACGCCAGGTCAGGTGAACCAGGTGCGATGGTCAAGACAACATTTACAGCGCATCTCAAAAGCAGTAACGAACCTCCGACCAACGGAGTTGCGGTAGTTTCTGACGGCCAGGGGCAGGCGATCTTCCGACTAAGCGAAGACGGCACGACACTGCACTACAAGCTCATCGTTGCGAACATCGACGAAGTCACGCAGGCGCATATCCATTGTGGGATGGCCGGAGTGAATGGACCGGTCGTGGCATTCTTATACGGCTTCAACGCCGCAGGGGCTGATGTTAACGGGATTCTCGCAGAAGGTGCTATCACTCAGGCGGACATACGTGCAAGGCCGGATTCACCAGCTTGTTCCGGTGGTCTGCAAACATTCGAGGATCTGATCTCGCGCATCCGCAATGGAACGGCGTACGTAAACGTTCATACTTTCGACTATCCCGGCGGAGAGATCCGCGGACAGATTAACTGATCACGCCCTTCACTCAACCCATCCACTAAGGAAAGGAAAGCGCTTTCACATCGCTTTCCTTTGCTTCATTTCTTTTCACAGTTGTTTCGCTTGAGGGTTTCTGATTCGCCGCCCCGTTTCATTCCTCGATAAAATCTACTTCAAAGGAAACTATTAAGAAAAAACCATCGTTTTTTTACAGACCATCAGAGACTGCCAATCGTTTATTGCCAGTACGACTATTTCCAGCCTAACCAGGGCCTTTCTAAAATGCCTATCACGGTTCACATAAAAAAACTTGCTGCATGGCAAAATGATCTTCCCGATCAGATCAAGGTGGAAAAACTCAATGAGGTCGCGGAAGATTTCGCGCAGGAAATCAAGAAGGAGATTGGCAGCCTGCAATGCCAGCAACATCCGGAACAGGTCTCCCACGTCACGGTAATTGCTGACCGGCATAACTCCATGGTGATACAAAAAAAATGCTGTTGTCCTGAATTTGAAAAAAAGGTCTCCCGAAAAATTGAACGCTGAATCACCGCGTCAATCATACGCGGATGCACTTATTTTCCAAGCCTCAGGATCCGTAAGGCGCCGCGTGTCACAATGAGAAATACAAGACTGCCGATGACGAGGTCGGGCTTATTCGAGCCCGTGAAATACACAAGGACGCCCGCGCAGATAACCCCAAGGTTGATGATCACATCGTTTGATGTGAAGATCATACTCGCTTTCATGTGCGGATCATTACTTTTCGATCTCTGAAGCAGCCACAGGGAAATGGCATTGCCCGTCAGTGCAATGATCGAAATAATAATCATCGTACCGAATGCGGGAGGTATATCGTACCCCAGAAACCTTCTGATCACCTCTGCAAATCCAAGCACCGCTAGTATCAACTGAAAGTACCCCGCAGCCCGTGCAATATTCCTCTTGCGGATAGCGGTGCCTCCGACGGCGAACAAGGCCATAAGGTATACCAGGCTGTCAGCCAGCATATCGAGCGAATCCGCCACCAGCCCCATCGAGCGGGATATAAAGCCTGTACTGATTTCAAGAAGGAAGCAGCCAAAGTTGATGAGCAGAACCGTTACAAGTAACCTGCGCTGTCCCGATGATTCGAATGTCGGATCCCAATGATCAACGTGAGTTGTCTCAAGCAACGCAGACCCGAGATTGAGCTCATGGATCTTCCTGGATACATCACCCGGAGCGTTCGCGTGAACAACAACCAATCTGCGTTGTTCCAGATCGAAGGAAAGATCCTTGATAGCGGGATCGTCCTGCAGCTTCATACGAACCATTTGTTCCTCTGAAGCGCAATCCATTTTGGATATATGAAAGGTCGTCCTGTTCAAAGCTTGTTTCTTCTGCGCTTGAGAAAACAATAAATTATCCGCCCCTTAACCGTTTCCTTCCCGCCATAAACGCAATCAATTTCTTCTGATCACAACCGGCTCGGCGATCCCGTTCAGATCGTAGACGATCTTTCCATTGCGGATGGTCATTTCACATTCAAACTTCTTATCCCCTCTCAGGCGGTAACCTGTATAGTCGTAGAAGCCGAAATCCCCCTGCCGAAGGTTGAGGATGGCAACATCCGCTCCGGCACCCACGCTGAGATGACCTAATTCTTCGCGCTTGATCACAGTGGCCGGAGTCCATGTCGACGCTTTGATAAGCGATGGGATATCCATACCCATGTGATGAAACTTCGACATAACGCTCAGCATATCCTTCATTGAGCCGTTCATACTTCCGATGTGAAGATCGGTGCTGATGGTATTGGGATAAAACTTGTTTTTCAAAGCAGGCACGGCCTGGGAAAAAGAGAAGCTGATGCCGCCATATCCGACGTCGAAAATAATGC
>CBFGXV010000275.1:0-4881 GCA_965652755.1 uncultured Chryseosolibacter sp.
CGCGATGTTATTAACGGGGTGGTGGATGAGGGGAGCTTTTTTGAAGTTCACAGGAATTTTGCCGAGAATATCGTGGTAGGCTTCGCGCGACTGGCCGGCAGAAGTATCGGGCTGGTCGGCAATCAACCCGCGTCGCTGGCTGGCGTGTTGGACATTCATTCCAGCGTAAAGGGCGCGCGCTTTGTGAGATTTTGTGATTGTTTTAACATCCCGCTGCTCGTCTTTGAAGACGTCCCCGGTTTTTTGCCCGGCACAGATCAGGAATGGAATGCGATCATCACGAACGGGGCGAAACTATTATTTGCTTTTTCGGAGGCAACTGTGCCGAGGATCACTGTGATCACGCGCAAGGCATATGGGGGCGCTTACGACGTCATGAACTCCAAACACATCGGTGCGGATCTTAACTTTGCCTGGCCGACAGCCGAGATCGCCGTGATGGGAGCGAAGGGTGCGGCTGAGATTATTTTCCGGAAGGAGATAGCAGAAGCTGAAGACCCGCAGGCGAAGCTCGACGAGAAGGTTGCCGAGTACACGCGCAAATTTGCTAATCCCTACAGGGCGGCGCATCGCGGTTACATAGATGAAGTGATCTACCCGGATGAGACGCGTGAGAAGTTGATCCGGGGATTTGAAATGCTCGAGAATAAGGTGGCAAAACTGCCGCGGAAAAAACACGGCAACATCCCGTTGTGACTTCCGCCGGAAAGTAAGTAACAGGTATAATGATTTGTGTACGACGACCTTAAAATCATCCGATTAATAATTGTTAAAGAAGAACATGGATAAACAAAGCAGAGAATTCCTTTTCAAGTATTTGAACAACGCCTCTCCTACTGGATTTGAGGCTTCGGGACAGCAGATCTGGCTGGAATACCTTAAGCCTTATGTGCAGGATTATACGGTAGACGTCTACGGCTCCGTTGTCGGAGTTATCAATCCAAAGGCAGCTTACAAGGTTGTGATAGAGGCGCATGCCGACGAGATCTCGTGGTTTGTAAACTACATTACCGATGATGGATACATTTACGTGAGGCGGAACGGGGGTTCCGACCACCAGATAGCGCCTAGTAAAAGAGTGAATATTCACACAGACAGAGGCATTGTCAAAGGTGTATTCGGCTGGCCCGCGATCCACGTGCGGGATGCTGCCAGGGAAGAGCCTCCCACACTTAAAAATATATTCATCGATGTCGGCGCGGAGAATAAAAAGGAGGTCGATGCAATGGGCATTCATGTTGGTTGTGTCATTACCTTCGAAGATGAGCTGATGGAGCTCAACAAGCGCTGGCTGGTAGGCCGGGCGTTGGACAACCGGATGGGCGGATTCATGATCGCGGAGGTGGCGAGACGTTTGAGTGAGAACAGGAAAAAACTTCCATTCGGCCTTTATGTTGTCAATGCAGTCCAGGAGGAGATCGGGTTGCGCGGTGCAGAGATGATCTCGCGCAGGATAAAACCGGATGTGGCGATCTGTACCGACGTCACGCATGACACGCAATCGCCGATGTACAACAAAAAGGATAGCGGAAACCTGAAATCAGGGGCTGGCCCCGTACTGTGTTACGGTCCTGCTGTACAGAACAATGTCCTGAAGATGATCATCGATACTGCGCAGAAACGCAAGATCCCATTCCAGCGCCAGGCGGTCTCCAGGTCTACAGGAACGGATACGGATTCTTTTGCTTACTCCGCGGAAGGGGTGGCTTCCGGACTGATCTCCCTGCCTCTGAAGTATATGCACACCACGGTGGAGATGGTGCATAAGGATGATGTGGAAAATGTGATCAGGCTTATCTACGAAGTCCTTCTTCAACTGAAACCCGGCCACGACTTCCGGTACTTCAAATAATCAATCCGGCAGGGAGCTGGGAAGTACCCCTGCCGGACGATTTCGCATACCCGCCACGTTGTTGGAAGATTTCTTATAAGATGCTGACACGCGGTTGAAAAAAAATTTCCTTTCTAAAACAATTCGGCTCGTTACCGGTTGATGGTATTGTTCGGCGTCGCTGGACAACACGTGGGAGTAACCGTTTATCCTGGCCAATAACCGGCTGTTTGATGTTAAGGCATATTTCGCAAATAGTTGTAGTGGTTATGTGTTCTGTGAATATTTTAATTTTGAATAATGTCAGGGAACCATAATGACGCCGCTCATTGTTTTGTATTTGATCACCTGATACTTTCCTTAATCATATAGATATCAAAGAAATACGCGCAGGGTCGCAGAGTTTTTATAGAGAGGGTCTTTTCTCTGTGTACTCTGTGCGTTCTTTCTTTCTTTCTTTCTTTCTTTGAATGCTGCAGCCGCCCATCCCGGGATTCCGGGTTACGCGGTCAATTCAAAGCCAAGGCTTCGCATGTCGTCCCAGAATCTGGGATAGGATTTTCGCACAACAGAAGGGTTTTCAATTTCGACGTCCATGATGGTGGCAAGCGGTGCGAACGCCATTGCCATGCGGTGGTCTTTGTACGTATTAAAGAAAGCTTTCTCAGGAAACTTTTTTGAAGGGATCAACTTCCAATGATCTTTTTCTTCGCGCAAGTCAGCCCCGATCTTTCGTAATTCATTCTGAAGGGCAGCTATGCGATCGGTTTCTTTGATCCGCAAACTTTCCAGTCCCGTAAAATTGCCCTCAACACCTTTTGCAGCACAGACCACTGCTACAGTTTGAGCCAGGTCGGGGCAGTGTGTGAAATCCCACGAAATTTTTTCCATCCTGTCAGTCTTCGAAAGACTGACCAGATTTCCGTCCATCGCCGTTTGAATACCCAATGACTCCATGATCTTCATGATCGCACTGTCTCCCTGAAGCGAGTCGAGGAACAATCGGGGCAGTCGCAACTCAGCCTGACTGGCGAGCGAGGCGAAGGCGTACCAGTAACTGGAACCGGACCAATCGGATTCAACTGTGAACTCAGTCGGCTGATAAGGACGCGGCGGAATGTTGACCTGTTTTTCAAGGACGTCACAGGCGACCCCAAACAATTTCATCATCGACGCAGTCATCTCGATGTAAGGACGGCTTCCGATTTTTCCTTCGAGGATAAGTGAAAGACCCTGCGGAAGTGTAGGCGCCACCATCATAAGGGCAGAGATGAACTGGCTGCTGACATCACCGCGGATCCTGAGCGTATCCGTTTTCTGGCCGGAAAATTGTTTAATCTCCAGCGGAGGGTACCCCGGCTTTTCAAGGTATTCGACGTCTGCACCTAACGAACGTAAGGCATCAACGAGTATACCGATGGGTCTCTCCTTCATGCGATGTGTGCCAGTGACGATCTTGTGTTGATTGGTAGCGCTAAAGTATGCGGTGAGGAATCGCATGGTAGTACCCGCGTCTTCCACGTCGATGATCTTGTCTGCGGAGCCCACGAGTTTCAGCATGAGCTGCGTGTCGTTAGCATCTGATAGGTTGTGCAGTGTAGACTTGTTTCCTGACAACGCATTGAGAATCAGCGCACGGTTACTGATACTCTTGGAAGCAGGCAGATAATCGACTGAACCAGAGAAAACCGATTTTCGTTTTATTGAGATTGTATTCAAGTAAACTTCGTGTTTGAGTTTGGAAAATTACAAGTTGGAAAAGATTTTTTCTCTACAACTGTAACAATTGTGTAAAAAATTAAGTTAATTAGTATTATGAGCAAAACGAGTACATTCGCTATTGGCATCGGATTAGCCTCCGGTGCACTGTTAGCTGCATGGTTATTAACAGGATCGCGCAAAGAGAAAACCAGGAAATTCATTTCTTCCAGGACTGCCAGCATCAAGAAAAGTATTAAAGCTGAAAGACCAGTCTATGATGAAACTGAATCGTACTACCTCTAAGCGGACCGGTAATATGCCAGAGCCTTTTTTACTTCATCGGGGCTGATCTCACAATCCCATTTTGCGTCTCCAATCCCGTTAAGGAGCACGCAGAGTATCCTATTCTCTTTATTCTTTTTATCCTGCATCGCCAGCTTGGCGATTGCTTCTTCCTCTCCCGTTTCCAGCCGCACCTTGCCGAAGACGTTCAATATGTAAGTTGTTATTCCTTCGAAATCCTTGCCACTCAACATTCCTTTTTCCCTGGCCAGGTAACCTTCGCACACGAGGCCTGCCGCAACGGCTTCACCGTGCAGAACCTTTCTTCCCGACTGTAACAAAAAAGTTTCCACCGCGTGGCCGATCGTGTGACCCGCGTTCAGCGTTTTACGCAAGCCTTTTTCGTACGGATCCGATCTCACAACGCTCAATTTTACATTTACAGAATGTTCCAGGAGCATCGGCCAGGGCTGATCGTCGAGCGAATATTTGCAGATCTTCTCCCAGACAGGGGCGTCGGCAATGAGCGCGTGTTTGATCACTTCTGCAAAGCCCGAACGTTTTTCCGCTGCGGGTAACGTATCGAGAAATCCGCTGTGCAACAACGTAAGTGCAGGGGTCTGGAACACGCCAATGTGGTTCTTGAAGTGCTGAAAATCGATACCCAACTTGCCGCCTATGCTCGCATCCACCTGAGAGAGTAATGTTGTAGGAATAAGGATGAAGTCAATTCCCCGCTTGTAGGTGGCTGCACAAAATCCTCCCATATCTCCCAGAACACCTCCACCGATAATGACAAGCGCCGAATGACGGTCGAGCTGCTGCGCGGTCATCCTGTTCCAGATGTGTTCGCAGGTCATCAGGTTCTTATGTTCTTCCCCGCTGGGGATCTCTATGCATTCATGCGCGGATAACGCAGCGCGTATTTTCGGATAACAGGCTGCCGCGGTGTGGTTGTCAACGAGCACTGCAATATTGCTGTAACGCTCTTGCTGCAGGTACTGCTTTAAGTCGACAGCCGGGTCAGCGGAAAATATGATATTGTCGGTCATTGGATTCCGAAAGGG
>CBFGXV010000276.1:0-4842 GCA_965652755.1 uncultured Chryseosolibacter sp.
TCCCCGGATTGTTACTCATGTATTCTTTCACTACCTGCCAGCCAACCCATTGACCGATTCGTCCCGGGCATTTCTCGCCGACCTGAAGCGTGACCGGTCGGTCGCCGAGGTAATTTTTCTTGTCCATGATGTTGGTAGAGAAGAGAATCTTATCCTGGATGAATCGCGCCCAGATCAGATCTTCATTCGATCGCGCACCTTTCATCTCTTCGGTGGTGTACCAGATCAGGACGCTGTCTGGCGTGCAGGGCAGCATATGCTTCGCGAAATAAAAGGATTTTCCATAGGCGATCATGTCTGCAAGCACGGTCCGGTCCTTCAGATCTGTTTTATTGAATCTCTGGCTTATACCGTAGATCAGCAGACAAGAGGGCACGATATCGTGCGGGTCGTACCGCCGCATCAGGTAATCATAAGTCTTCGGACGGTATCTCGCATCAGGCCCCAGGAAAAAGTCGAGACTGATCAATATCAGGCTATCCGAGACAAACAGATCGGTGTCCAGACCGGTAATAAGTGTTTTGATTTTTGGTGGCGTAAAATCCGGGTAGTAGTGTTTTATGTTGGCGAACGCTTCCCGGAATTCCGATTCAAGTTGAGCTGCATCTCCAAAAACCTTTCTTGTTTCCTGGAGAAGCGTATCGATGCCAGGGTTGGTGAAGCGTTTGAACATCTCATCAATGAAGATCGAATCATTCGGATATTCGGCCCTGCGCAGCATTTCATCGCGGATGAAAGGTTGACGGGTAAGAAATCCAACCAACTCCTTTTTAGTGCGTATGTTGGCGAGGCTGTCTTCGAAGTGTTCAACCTGCAACTGGATTTCGTCGGGCGACGCGCCGGGATCGAAAACACAATCATCTTCCTGAGGCCCACAATTCCACAGTAGAAGGGCTAACAGGATTAAGGACACATTTTTCATGGGGGCGAAAATACGAATACAAATTCAGTTGCGCTGCCTTGATTGACAAATGTCGCGGACCCGGCGGATGGCGCCGGGGTCAAAACGTCAGATCGTCGCCGGGAGTATTTCGCGTTAGCCTTAAACTTTTCACGCGCTCGCCAACATAGACGTGGACTATGTTGGACTGATCTTCGTGTGTCGCCATGATGACGGCGTTGCGGACCGAGATCGTTTTCCACTTGCTCACGTCCTTAACTTCAATGTAGAAGATCAAGGCATCGCCTTCGCGCTCATGACCGAGGTAATTTGTTTTTTGTTCTTTACCGTCGAGAGACAATTTGAAATGCTGCTTGATATATTTATTCGCGAGTTCGTCGGTAGTGATGCCCTGAGGGTTCAAAAGATCCAATTCCGGCTGGTTGAGTTGATCGCGCAGGGACAGCTCCAGATCATCAATAAAGACACGCATCATGATTTCCAGGGCGTGGTCTTTCTCGTCAAACTCAATCTCTGTAACAGACACGTGGATCGGATGCAGGGAGATCCATAACGCGAAAAGCGGGATAGCGCCGGTGATAGTCGTGAGCAGAGTCATATTTGCAAAGTTTCATAACAAAGTACAGTCCAAAAAGTATTGCGTGGAAATAACTTCATTTACAATTAAATGTTAAATATATGTTAACTCCAGTTCAAGAAAATTCGCAGTGCAACGATCTTATCCCCCTGTATGAAAGCAAAATTACCGTATAATTGGTGCCGAAAAACCTGCCGGTTGGTGCGGCGGCTTCGAATTGACAGTTGAATGAGCAAATTCCAACTTTACTTTGGTTTAGGTCAGGATCATATACTTGACGCAAATGGCTATGACCACATCCTGTTTGTAATTGCCCTGTGCATTCTATATTCAATCCGCGAATGGAAGCAGGTATTGATCCTCGTTACGGCCTTTACCGTCGGACATTCGATCACACTGGCCCTTGCTACGCTTGAGATCATCAAGATTGATGCAGCATTGGTCGAATTCCTCATTCCGCTCACAATCCTCATCACGGCAATTTCTAATATTTTTCGAAAAGGGGATGGTCCGACCGGTAGAAGTCTGCAAGTCAATTATGTGTATGCCGCTTTCTTTGGTTTGATTCACGGAATGGGCTTTTCCAATTATTTGAAAAGTATCCTGGGCAGAGAGGAGGGCATCTTTACGCAGCTGCTCGCTTTCAACCTGGGGCTTGAGGTCGGGCAGATCATCATTGTGGCTTTCTTTTTGGTTCTCGGGTTTGTGCTTGTGGATGTGGCAGGTGTGAACCGCAGAGATTGGAAGTTGGTTGTTTCATCAGCAATTGCTGGGATTGCATTGATCCTTTTGAAAGATAAGATCTTCTGGTGACGTAAAGCTGGCACCTTTTTTGGAAAATCGCCGGCTCAGGCAACGTCCTGATTTGACTCATTAACCTTTATATATACATGATGCGGATTACTTTAATTTTGATTTTATTGTCGGTGGAATTTGCATTTGCACAGTCATCGCAATGGCAGGGAAAATTTGAACAGCTCGACCAGGCGTTGCCGACACCGAATGAATACCGCACAGGCTCAGGTGCGCCTGGTCCGCGGTACTGGCAGCAGAAAGCTGATTATACCATCAGCGTTGAATTAAATGACGACAACCAAAGTATTGTCGGTTCAGAAACCATAACCTATCATAATAATTCCCCTGATGTGCTTAAATATCTGTGGCTCCAGCTGGATCAAAATATTATAGCTGACGATAATACTTTAAAGAATACTGCCACTGATGCCGTGGTTGATTCGGCGGCGGCAAAGTCATTTGCGACGGCGGTTTCAGATTTTGAGGGTGGTTTTAATATAAAGTCCGTGAAGGAAACATCGGGTAAGCCGTTGCCTTTCTTTATTAATAACACCATGATGCGCGTAGCCCTGCCGCAGCCCCTGAGGAGCGGAGAAAAGTTTTCTTTCAGCATTGATTATTCATACAACATTGTTGACCGCAATATTTTCCGCCAGCGCAGCGGACTCGAATTCTTTCCTGAGGACGGCAATTATGTCTATACTATTGCTCAGTTCTTTCCCCGCATGTGCGTGTATGACGACGTCAATGGCTGGCAAAACAAACAGTTCCTTGGAACAGGTGAGTTTGCCTTGCCCTTTGGTGATTATAAAGTGCGCATAACCGTACCGTCGGATCACATTGTGGCGGCGAGCGGGGTTTTACAGAACTCCAGGGATGTACTAACGAAGACAGAACTGGAGCGCTTTGAAAAGGCGAAAACGTCCTTTAACAAACCCGTGCTTATTGTAACAGAAAAGGAAGCGAAGCAAAGAGAAAAGACGCGCTCAAAAGAGAGAAAGACCTGGGAATTCCACGCCGAAAATGTTCGCGATTTTGCTTTTGCAACCTCGCGCAAGTTCATTTGGGATGCGCAGGCCGTCCGGATCGGAGACAAGACTCCCCTGGCTATGTCTTTCTATCCGAAAGAAGGTAATCCCCTCTGGGAACAGGAATCCACCAAAGCGGTCAAGAACACACTCGAGGTTTATTCAAGGATGACAATTGATTATCCTTATCCGGTAGCCATTTCTGTCCACACCGCGAGTATTGGAATGGAATATCCCATGATCTGTTTCAACTTCGGACGTCCGAACAAAGACGGAAGCTATTCTCCGCTCGTGAAACAGGGCATGATAGGGGTAATTGTGCATGAGGTCGGTCACAACTTCTTCCCTATGATCATCAACAGCGATGAGCGTCAGACGCCATGGATGGACGAGGGCATCAATTCGTTTGTTCAGCTGATGACAGAACTCGAGCGCTACCCGGAGATCAACTGGACACGTGGAAAACCAGCTGGCATTGTTAACTACATGAAGGGCGATCCTGCGCTGATGCGACCACTGATGACAAACTCGGAGCAGATAGTCCAACTGGGGGCCGAACAGTATTCAAAGGCTGCAACAGCTTTGTACATTCTACGCGAAACGGTTATGGGACCCGAACTATTCGATATGGCATTTAAGGAATACGCTGAGCGCTGGGCTTTTAAGCATCCAATGCCTGCGGATTTCTTCCGGACGATGGAAGATGCTTCCGCGGTGGATCTGGATTGGTTCTGGAAGGGTTGGTTTTATACAACGGATGCAAACGATCAGACGCTGGAGGAGGTAAAATGGTATCGCGTAGATGCGGGGAAGTCGCGATTGGAGAACAAGGATGTTCAGGCTGAGCAAGGAGATCTGAACACGGGTGCCGAAGAAGCTAAGAACATTGACTTCAGCAGTGGACCGCAGCCCCTTACACTGTTGCAAACCGATCAGCGGTTTTATGGAGAATTTCTCAGCCGTGTAAATGACCGCGAGATCGTGTCAAAGCTCCAGAACAAAAACATTTACGAGATCACGGTATTGAACAAAGGTGGCCTTGTGATGCCTGTCGTCATTGAATGGACCTTCAGGGATGGGACGAAGGAAATCGAAAAAATTCCTGCTGAAGTCTGGAGAATGAATGAGAAGCGCTTTACGAAAGTCTTTGTAAAAGATAAAGAAGTCGTCAACGTGATGGTGGATCCGAATATGGACACCGCGGACATCAACATTGAAGACAATATATTTCCAAAAGTATATCAACCGTCGCGCTTTGACGAGTTCAGAAAAAAATCCAAATAACATTTGTCCTTTTAATGTCTGCCAGCCATTGAAGTACAATAGTTGAGTCGTAACCATTATTAACTCTGAAAAAAACATGCGTCTTATAATAAGATTTATAGCGGTGATCATTTTGTTTGTTCTAACCATGACTGCTTTCGCCCAAAGCCCCTCGTCATGGCAGGGCAAATTTGAGCAAATTGATGATCTTTTGCCGACACCCAATACCTACCGTACCGGGTCAGGCGCGCCAGGTGGTTCTTACTGGCAACAACGCG
>CBFGXV010000277.1:0-4828 GCA_965652755.1 uncultured Chryseosolibacter sp.
ATGGTTGAAGATAAGAATGGCTTTCTTTGGCTCGGAACACGAGACGGGCTGAATCGCTACGATGGGAACAAATTCTTATACTATCTTCCAGACGCCGAAGATTCTGCATCGCTGGCATTCAACCAGATCACGGCACTGACAATTGACGCAGCTGGCCGTCTCTGGATCGGTGCCACCGACGGCATCAGCCTGTATCATCCCGAGTTCGATAACTTCAGCAACTTCCCCTTCGACAGCGAGACGGACCCTTACACGGAAGTCACTCATATCTTCGCCAGTGACACTTCGCTGATACTGTCAACCAATAACGGTCTCAGGATTTTTGACACGAGAAAAAGAAAGTTTTATCCTGACGGATTGTATCGGGAATTTCAAGGCAAGTTCACGTCTCAATTCCACACGAGCGAACAATTCGGGACTTGGGTAGCGGGCAATAGCGGTCTCCGTTACAAGCCGTCCAGCGAGAGCGTCTGGAAGACATTACTGAACGATACAATTGTTTATGACATCTTGTTCGATGCGAAGGGAATTTTTGTATCCACTCACCTTGGATTGTACAAGTTTGATTTGCCCGCTAATGGTCGCGAGCATATTGCCCTTCCGCTGGATCATTCGCAAGTTTATCAGGTCGTCCGATCTTCCTCCGGGGAATTATGGGTAGCATCGGAGGAGGTTGTTGTCCTGGACCCGAAAGACGACAGGACTGTTAAAGCGATCTTATCACACGACAGGCAGAAAAACCATACGATCTCCGAAAATCGTGTGCGGGTTCTGTACGAGACCAGCGATCAGACAATGTGGTTGGGGACGATCGGGTATGGATTGAACAAGTTCAACCCGGCGACCAACTCTTTCGGTTATCTCGGCGATGGTGAGGGCTTGAAACTATCCTCTAATTATATCTCGGGGATTTACACAGGCGATGACGAAGAGATCTTCATCGGAACATCGCGCGGTTTGAATGTCGTGAACCTTGAAAAAAAGACGCAAGAAGTTCTTCTGAATAACGGCGGAATGAATCTGATATTTAAAATGCAGGCGGACAGCACCGGGGTTCTGTGGATTTCGAGCACGAACGGGCTATATCGTTACAAGAACCGAAAGTTTACCCGAATTAATTTTTCGACCTGGGTCGTTTCGGGTTTCAATGAGATGAATGACAGCACGCTGCTGGTAACAACGCTGTCGAGGGGAATCTTTTTGTTAGACAGGAAAAAAGATAAGATGAGCCTTCTGATACCCGTCTCCGCATTGCCGCGAAACACACACGTCACGCACTTGTATCAGGATCACATCTGGGTTGGTAGTGATGACGGTCTGCGGATTTTTTCGAGGGACGGCGCGCTGAAGAGACATCTCCGGGCTATGCCATCCAGGCCAGGCAGCTTGCCGGCGGATGTTATCAAAACGATCTGCGAAGATAGCCGTGGCCGCCTTTGGATTGGCACCTGGGGCGGGGGGCTGTGCCTGTTCAATTCAACGGACAGCACTTTCAAGACGTATGATCGGCGAAGCGATCTCCCCAACAATGTTGTGTATGGAATTCTTGAAGACAGTCTCGGAAATCTCTGGATAAGCACCAATGCAGGGATCTCTTCCTTTGATCCCCGGTCTGAGTCTTTTACGAATTTTGATTTCATCGACGGATTGCAGGGAGACGAATTTAATACCAATGCCTACTTTAAGTCCCCCAACGGCAAGTTGTATTTTGGAGGCATCGATGGGCTTTCTTTTTTTGATCCCGAAAATGTTCTTTCTATTAAGGCGGAGCGCGTGGTAAAGCTTGTAAAGGTGCTGGTTAATGATCGTGAATTTCCGCTGAATCCTGATAAAAGTCAAAACACCGTTGACACCGATTGGAAAACCAACAACATTGGTGTCGAGTTTACCGCCGTTGATTTCCGACGTCCTGATAAAGTTCAATTTCAATATTCTGTCAACGACGAAGTTTGGCTGAATCTCGGTACGAGAAGGAACCTGGAGCTGGTGAATCTGCCGCCTGGCCGGCACGTTGTCAAACTACGGGCGAAGGCTGGGGGGGGCTCGTGGCTCAATACACCTGCGATCCTCACGGTAAACGTGAGCCCTCCCTTTTGGCGCGATCCTTCCGTGCTTACTGTTGCCGGAGTTGGATTACTGGCGATCGTTTATTTCGGATACAGGACGCGGATCCGTTTTCTTAAGAACATAAACGGTTTGTTAAATAAAACCGTACAGGCGCGCACAAGGGAAATTCAAATGAAGAATGAAGAGTTGACCAGGGGTAGTGAATTACTGGCTGAGCAAAACCTGCTCCTGGAAAAGCAGGGCAGGGAACTTCTTGACCTCAGTAATGACCTTGAGAAAAAGGTTGAACAGAGAACGAAAGATATCCAGCTTTTGAATGAGGAGTTGACGGAACAAAACAGTCAGCTTGAACAATTTTCCTTCATCGCCGCACATAACTTTCGGGGCCCCCTTGCCCGCATCCGTGGCCTTGTTGGTCTTTTGAAGAAGGATGGTATGAAATCGGAAGAACTGCGCGTGCTTATCAGCTACCTGGAGACATCATCCAATGAGCTTGACCAGGTTATTGATGACATGAGTAAAGTCCTCAGAATGAAGCGGGATAACGGGGAGTTATTTGAGGCTGTATCGCTCAGGACCGTTCTGGATCGCACGCTGCTGTTGCTCGTCGATGATATACGCGATAAAAACGTTCGCGTTGACACGTCGGATTTTTTCGACGCGTCCGTACACGGTTCTGCGGCATACATTCAGAATATATTTTACAATCTGGTTGAAAACGCTGTCAGGTACTCACATGCGCGATCGGAAGACCGGTTCGTGCGGATCACATGCCATCGCCATGATCGCGGTGTTCGCGTTGAGGTCATTGACAACGGCATGGGGATTGACATGACCCTCGCTGGTGCCAAAATGTTTCAAATCTATCAACGATTTAATACCCATAGTTCCGGACGGGGCCTCGGCCTGTATCTGGTAAAAACGCAAATGGAAGCGATGGGAGGGACCGTTCATATCACGTCTGCGGTAGGAGCAGGCACGACGTTTACGCTGGAATTTAAGGCGGTTTGAAGACCGCGCTTTTATAATTACTACTAATCAGCGATGCCGTTTGTCGCTACTCGCAGACAGGTCAGTTCGCACCAGACAGGTGACAGGTGCGAGGCGATGCCAAAAAGTGTATCTGCGTTCTGATGGAGATACTGGTATCCGGACGCCAGGCGCACGACAAAATCTGAACACCTGGTCGGGCATTCCAGCGGAACTACCAGCTGTTGTCGCCAGCATTGCGCGTGAGCGATATGTAATAACTTCTTATGTTTGTACCGGAAGCCGTACATTTTATGACCGAAAGAGAACTGCGCAAACTTGAAGCAACCATCCGCACGAAAATGGAAGACATTAGAAAACAGCGCGTGAGTCTAAAGGACTCCGGGATCGGCGGGTTGATGAATTCATTAAAGAAAATTGATGAAGCCCTGTACGAAAAGATCCTTCCCGAGTACAAGAAAATGGTATCTGACTATAATATTTTTAAATAGATCCTGATTGGAATAAAATTTTATTTAAGTGCAAACATCCATTATACTCAAGAGGCGGGGATGAAAAGTCAGTTAACTGGCGAGGGGTCGAAGGCCTGCATGGTTCGCTACGGCAATCATCTAATGAAATCACTATCGCTTAGTTGTTCAGGACCTCGTATAGTAATTTTTGTATTCAAAATTGATGTTGTTGCGTGAATGTTAATAACGTTCGCATGGAAAGTGTTGACGTCATAACCGATGTTCTCATCGATTGCCCCGTGGCAACCGTGTCAGCATTTGCGTCTGATCCGGGCAACGCGATGGAATGGTACGCAAATATCAAAAGTATGCAATGGAAAACACCAAAGCCGATGGCCATCGGTTCCAGGATAGCCTTCGTTGCGAGGTTCCTCGGCAAAAAGCTTGAGTACACCTATGAAATTGCAGAATTTATTCCGGGTGAAAGGTTTGTCATGCGCACGGCCGACGGCCCCTTCCCGATGGACACGACGTATGCCTGGCAAAAGGTTGCTGAGCGGCAAACGAGAATGACCTTGCGAAATCGCGGCAACCCCTTCCGGATTCTCAAAAATCTTTGCGCCAGTCAGGACTTTTGCCATGAGAAGGGAAAACAAAAAAGATCTCACTCGTTTAAAGCGGATACTGGAGCAGAATTGTTAGCCGTCGGGCGTGTTCGAAAATCGCCGAGGATATTTTCCGGCCCGGCGTTAACGCTCAATCGTTTCTCAAACTGTCTACCGGGTTCGCCATGGCAGCCTGGACTGACTGCCAGCTTACCGTTAAGAGAGCAATCACAAGTGCTACGAATCCTGACAACAAAAAAATACCGGCGGTAATCTCGATGCGGTATGCAAAATTCTGAAGCCATTCATCCATGATATACCACGCAACGGGAATTGCTAACAGGAAGCCGGCCAGTACGAGTTTGAGGAAATCCTGGCTGAGCAGCGCAACGATGTTCGTAACCGTGGCGCCGAGAACCTTGCGCATGCCAATCTCTTTTCTGCGCTGCTGTGCAGTGAATGCCACCAGACCCAGGAGACCGAGGCATGCTATAAATATTGCCATCGCTGCGGAGATCGTGAACAGTCGCGCAAAGCGTCTGTCATTTCTGTACTGTTGATCGAAGGCCTCGTCCGCGAATGAATGTCTGAAGACGTTGCCGGGGAAATGGGTTCGATATAATGATTCCACGCTGGCGATAATAGGAGGCAGATCGCTGCCGGACAACTGCAGTGATATTTGCATACCTGTTCTTGTCGGACCAAAGACGATGC
>CBFGXV010000278.1:0-4826 GCA_965652755.1 uncultured Chryseosolibacter sp.
TGATGATGATCATGGAAATTATCGGGAAAAACGAGGTAATACAGAGAATTGACCACGCCTTGAAAACTTTGCCGGTCAAAGTTTCGTAAATATACGTATGACGAAACAATCAAAACACAATACGCCGAAACCAAGGGTTCATAAAGACCTTCAGGGATTTGACATAGCAATAGATTCGTTCGGTGAGATCAAATCGAACATGAACATTGAAAAGATCAATGAATTCCTGAACAAGAATGTCGACGACAAGAAACTTGCGGAACGGGAAGATTACGACGATATGAAAAAAGGCAAGAAGAAGAAAAAGGATTGAGCTTTTCATCTGCTGACTTTGAATATCGGGTATCAGAATTTGTAATCTTGAGAATATTTGCCTGGGATCGTTTTATCCCAGGTTTTTTTATTTTGTTCCTGCTTACCAATTAAATTACCGTCATTAACATAACAATTATGGCATCACATCAGATCGATTATCAGATCAAGGGCGAGAGTATTCAAATTGTGGAGGTTGAGTTGGATCCTATGGAAACAGTGATTGCAGAGGCAGGTGCAATGCTGTTTATGGAGGATGGGATTACTTTCGAAGCGAAAATGGGCGATGGGTCCAACGCCAACCAGGGCCTGTTCGACAAGCTGCTTTCGGTGGGAAGTCGTATCCTCACGGGAGAATCGCTTTTTATGACGCACTTCACAAATAGAGGTAATCGAAAAGCCAAAATAGGATTTTCCGCGCCATATCCCGGCACGGTCATTCCCGTCGATCTGGCACAAAGCCGCAACAACGAACTTATTGTGCAGAAAGATGGATTCTTGTGCGCGGCATTTGGAACGAAGGTCTCAATCACATTTAATAAACGAATCGGATCAGGCCTTGTGGGTGGAGAAGGTTTTATCCTTCAGAAACTTCAGGGGGATGGAAAGGCATTTGTGCACGCCGGCGGAACAGTGATCGAGCGAACGCTGAATAACGAGACGCTGCGTGTGGATACAGGTTGTGTTGTAGCTTTTGAATCGCAGGTGCACTTTGATGTGCAGGCTGCAGGCGGATTGCGTTCGATGATCTTTGGAGGCGAAGGCATGTTCCTTGCGACACTTCAGGGTACGGGCAAAGTATGGCTGCAATCCATGCCGATACGCAAGCTTGTCCAGGCGCTCGCGCCCTACGGATCAAACAGTGGAAAAGAGGGAAGCTCCCTGCTGGGAAGCTTCCTGGAACGATAGACGTGCGCGATGCGCGCGCTTCGTTTATTCTGCTTACTTTGCTAATCGATGACTCACCTGAAGATCGGCCTTATTCGCGAAGGAAAGATTCCGCCCGATAAACGCGTGGCCTTTACGCCTGCTCAATCCGAAGAGATCGAACAACGATTCCCCGGAGTAAAGATCATCTGTCAGCAGAGCGATGTACGCGCCTTTTCCGATGACGAATACCGCCAGGTTGGTATCGAGGTCACGGAGAATATGCATGAATGTCAGTTTCTCATGGGCATCAAGGAAGTGCAGATAAAAGATCTGATCCCCGGAAAAACATACCTCTTCTTTTCCCACACTTTGAAAAAACAGCCGTACAACAGGAAGCTACTCCAGGCAGTGCTTGAAAAGAATATTACAATGATCGACTATGAAGCGCTGAAAGACCGGCACGGAAACCGGCTTGTTGCGTTTGGGAGGTATGCGGGGATCGTCGGCGCGTACAACGGTTTGCTCACATATGGAAAGCGGTCAGGACTTTTTGCTTTAAGGCGCGCATTCGAATGTTTCGATGTCAACGATCTTAAACGCGAACTCCGGAAGGTCAATCTTCCTCCAATAAAGATCATCCTGACGGGAGCCGGACGCGTCGGCCGCGGTGCGATGGAAACCCTTGACAGCGCAAACATCCGGAAGGTGAATGTGTACGACTTCCTGTCGAAGGAATTTGACGAACCTGTATACGTACAACTGAGCAGCGCGGATTACCACATGAGAAAGGAAGGGGGTCACTTCAACCGCGATGAATTTCACAAGAACCCTGAACGTTATGACTCGTCGTTCATGGCGTTCGCCAGCGCGGCAGACATGCTGATAGCAGGAGCGTTCTGGAATCCGCGAGCTCCGGTGTTATTCAACCCACAGCAAATGCAGCAGAAGGATTTCAAGATCAGGATCATAGCCGACATCACATGCGATATCAATGGTTCGATCCCGAGCACGAAAAAAGCCAGTACGATCATCGACCCCCTGTATGACTACGATCCGGTGAACGATGCAGTGAAACCGCCTTTGAGCAACCCGCAATTCATCACCGTGATGGCGATCGATAATCTGCCATGTGAGCTACCGCGAAGCGCTTCCGAGGAATTTGGACGCGATCTCATAGACAAAATACTGCCGCCGCTGTTGTTGGAGGACACGGAGGGTGTAATCGGGCGCGCAACAATCGCGGCTAATGGGAAACTCACGCCTCATTTCATGTACCTCGAGGATTACGCATCCGGCTAATATTTGCTTCTTTATCTGTGACACCCGCGATCAAACAACAACTCTATGATCTCTGCCAGGAATACATCCTGAAGAGGATAGATTCGTCGCGGAGCGCTATAGATGCTGCGCAACTCTCGGCGAATGAGGAAACGAAGAGCTCTTCCGGAGATAAATACGAAACAGGCCGGGCGATGGCACAGCTTGAAATCGAAAAGAACACTGCGCAGTACGCCGAGGCTGTCAAGTTAAAGAACGCTCTTGACAGGATTCGAATAGATCTTAAACCGGACAAAGTCCAACCCGGGAGTCTTGTGTTAACCGACCACGGAGTGTTCTTCATAGCCATCAGTCTTGGGAAGGTGGTCCTTGGGGGTGAATCATACCTGGTGATCGCTCCCGCTTCGCCCCTGGGCCTCCGGCTGATTGGCGCGCGGGTCGGCGACCAGGTGAATTTCAGAGACCAGACGTTTGTTGTTAAGCAATTGATTTAACCGCGGCATAATTAAAATGACGAATTTAGAATGACGAATGCGGGAGTAGGAATGTATATTTTGATAAGCCGGCTTTGGAAAATAATATGGGGTAACTCGAACATTGAACTTAAACGAATAGTAACATTCGTCATTCGTCATCCGTAACTCGTAATTTAGAATGACGAATGCGGGAATAGTATTGTTTATTTTGCTCCGCCCGTTTTGGATATTAATATGGGTAACCCGAGGATCTAAACAACAAGCGGATAGTCACATTCGTCAATTCGTCATTCGTAACTCGTAATTAATTTTGCCTTATGCTATTGTACAACGTAACCATTGGTATTGACCGCGACAGCGAGGCGGAGTGGCTTCGCTACATGAAGGAGACACACATTCAGGCGGTCCTGCAGACTGGAATGTTCGTCAGTTATAAGATGTACAAAGTGCTTCATGACCAGGAAGACGATACGATCTCTTACAGCATCCAGTATTTTGCGAAAAGTATCGAGGATGTACAGCGGTACCTTGAGGAGTTCGCGCCTTCCTTGATTGAGACACACCGGAAAAGATTTCACAATCGCCACGTCGCCTTTATGACATTGCTGGACGAAGTGTAACTGGCCGTCCAGGAATCTACGCTCGTGTCTCAGATCAACTCAACAGTTTTCTGATCTGCTCCGCTTCGAGGTTGCAATTCACCCACTCGGCATCGAGCTTCGAACCGTACTTCTGGTAGAATTTGATCGCTGGCTCATTCCACTCCAGTACCTGCCACATCATGCCTGTGCAGTTTTCCTCGAGGCACTTTTGCATTGTTCTGTCGAATAATAGTTTTCCCGCGCCCTTCCCTCTTTCGGATTCGGTTACGATGATGTCTTCGAGATAAAGGCGTTTCCCTTTCCACGTGGAGTAACGCCAGTAGTACAATGACAGGCCTATGATTTTTTCGGAGGTTTCAGCCACGAAGAAGCCGTAGACAGGGCGCGGGCCGAAGCCATCTTCCTCAAGCATTTCAAGTGTGTTTGTTACTTCATGCGGAGCGCGCTCGAAGAGCGCGAGCTCTTTGATCAGCTCGAGAACGCGGGGAAGGTCTTGCCTCCGGCCTTCACGGATCTTGATTAAATCCATTTTTCGGAACTATATATGAATAACATTGCTACAAACTTTCGAACGAACAGTCTGACTCACCACTGACCACTCACCACTCACTTACGTCTGACTCGCCACTGACCACTCACAACTCACTTACATATCTTCTTTTGCGAGCGGAGGCATTACGCCCATATTATACCAGGTGAACGCGTATTGGTCTGCAACAACCTCCAGCGCTTTTTTCAGATTTGATGACCCGTGTCCCGATTTTGTTTCAATGCGGATCATCACAGGATTTTCTCCCGCGTGATATTCCTGAAGTGTGGCGGCAAATTTAAAGGAGTGCGCAGGCACCACGCGATCGTCATGGTCTGCGGTCGTGACCAGTGTGGCGGGATATTTAGTCCCCGGTTTCAGCGCGTGCACGGGCGAATACTTTCTCAGATACTCGAACATCTCTTTGGAATCTTCCGAGGTTCCGTAGTCATACGCCCATCCGGCTCCAGCGGTGAACTTGTGATATCGCAACATGTCCATAACACCTACGGCGGGTAGAGCAACCTTAGCAAGTTCGGGACGTTGTGTCATCGTCGCGCCAACGAGCAATCCCCCGTTCGATCCGCCGTGAATGGCCAGGTATTCGCTTGATGTGTATTTTTCACGGATGAGATATTCCGCCGCGGCGATGAAGTCGTCGAATACATTTTGCTTATTCATCTTCGTGCCTGCCAGGTGCCATTTCTCGCCGTACTCTCCGCCACCGCGAAGGTTTGGTTGCGCGTAGATGCCGCCATT
>CBFGXV010000279.1:0-4812 GCA_965652755.1 uncultured Chryseosolibacter sp.
CGCCTCCGAGGTGGCGCGCGACGAATTCCCCGACAAGGATGTTACCGTAAGGGGTGCTGTTTCCATTGGCAGACGACTGATGGACCCGTTGGCCGAGCTGGTTAAGATCGATCCGAAATCAATTGGCGTCGGACAATACCAACACGACGTTGACCAAATGAAATTGAAGCAGGGTCTTGACGACGTTGTCATGAGTTGCGTGAACTCTGTTGGCGTGGAGATCAACACCGCGAGCAAGGAATTGCTTTCGTACGTATCGGGACTCAGTCCTTCCCTTGCAAAGAATATTGTAGAATTCCGCAATCAGAATGGACCCTTCGAAAGCAGAGAGAGCCTGATGAAGGTTCCCAGGCTGGGTGAGAAAGTATTTGAACAGGCAGCAGGATTTCTGCGGATCTACCAGGCTCCAAACCCGCTCGACGCCAGCGCAGTTCATCCGGAGAGTTATCGGATCGTGGAGCAGATGGCCAAAGATATCGGGTGCTCGGTGAAGGACCTGATGAGCAGTAGCGAACTCAGGAAACAACTCGACCTGAAGAAATACATTACCGACAAGGTGGGAATTCCAACGCTGTCAGACATTGTGGCCGAGCTCGAGAAGCCGGGACGCGATCCGAGAGAGACCTTTGAGGTCTTTAGTTTTACGGACGGCGTTAACGCAATTAAGGACTTGAAGATCGGCATGAAACTTCCCGGTATAGTGACGAACGTCACCAACTTCGGTGCGTTTGTGGATATCGGCGTTCATCAGGATGGGCTTGTACACATCAGTCATCTTTCCGATAAGTTTATCAAGGATCCGAAAGAAGCAGTAACTGTCCAGCAGAAGGTGATGGTTACTGTCGTCGAGGTTGATGTTCCCAGGAAGCGAATTGGCTTATCCATGAAGAGCGACCCGTTTGCCGAGCCTGGCGCGCCCGCGGCAAAAACGACCAGACCGAAGTCGTCGAAGCCCCGTGAAAAAGAAGCGAGTATGGAGGAGAAACTCGCTATGCTCCTGAACAAGTTCAAGAAGTGATGATCATATTCAGAGAAGGATACTGCTCCCGGAAGGGCGCAGTTATCCTTTTTTATTTTTCAACTTTTCCTAAACGTTAACTTATGCTACCGACCATCAATCCTGTTGAGACCCCAGCCTGGCAAAAGCTCGAAATGATCTTTCTCACCTTACAGGCCACGCACATGCGCGAGCTGTTCGAGGAAGACCCGGACAGATTTCAAAAGTTCAGCGCAGTTTTCGAGGATGTTTTGGTCGACTATTCGAAAAACATTCTCAATCAGGAAGCGATGAATCTGTTGGTTGGGCTTGCTTCAGAGGTCGGCTTGCGGCAAGCTATCGACGCGATGTTCGCAGGCGACAAGATCAACCGCACGGAAAACCGGTCTGTGCTTCATGTCGCCTTGCGCAACAGGTCGAATACTGTAATGAAAGTTGACGGCGAGGATGTTATGCCTGAGGTCAATCGGGTGCTGGAGCAGATGAGGTCATTCAGTGAGAGACTGCGCGGCGGAGAATGGAAAGGTTATACAGGGAAAGCCATCCGTTCGATTGTCAACATTGGTATCGGCGGTTCCGATCTGGGTCCGGTCATGGTGACGGAGGCGCTCCGCCCCTACTGGACGGAAATAACACCGTATTTTGTTTCGAACGTCGATGGCACACATATGGCCGAGACATTGAAAAAGGTCGACCCGGAAACAACGCTGTTTATCATCGCATCAAAGACTTTTACCACACAGGAGACGATGACGAATGCGGAAACAGCACGCGCATGGTTCCTCGAACGCACTGGAAACAAAGGTGAGGTAGCCAAACATTTCGTGGCGGTCTCTACCAATAGGGATGCCGTTACCGCGTTCGGCATCGCTCCGGAAAACATGTTCGTATTCTGGGACTGGGTTGGCGGGAGGTATTCGCTGTGGTCATCTATCGGGCTGTCGATTGTGTGTACGATCGGTTACGAGAATTTTGTTCAACTTCTCGAAGGCGGTCACGCCATGGACAAACATTTCAGGGAAACACCTTTCGAAAAAAACCTGCCGGTCATCCTGGCGCTGATCGGCGTTTGGTACAATAACTTTTTCGGAGCAGCGTCGGAGGCTATCCTGCCTTACGATCAGTACCTGCACCGGTTTGCGGCCTATTTTCAGCAGGGAAATATGGAAAGCAATGGGAAGTCTGTCGACCGCAACGGTCATCCTGTAATGTACCAGACCGGTCCGGTCATCTGGGGTGAACCAGGAACGAACGGGCAACACGCCTTCTACCAGCTCATCCACCAGGGCACAAAAATGATCCCGTGTGATTTTATCGCGCCTGCCCTAAGCCAGAATCCGATCGGCGATCATCATGCGAAATTGCTGTCCAATTTCTTCGCGCAGACCGAAGCGCTTATGCAGGGAAAGACTGCAGAAGAGGTCACGGCTGAACTCGCCAAAGCAGGCGTCAATGAGCGTGACATCGCTTTCCACACGCCCTTCCGGGTCTTCGAGGGCAACAGGCCGAGTAATTCGATCCTGTTCAAAAAACTCACTCCCCGGACACTTGGATCCCTCATCGCAATGTATGAACACAAGATCTTTGTCCAGGGCGTGATCTGGAACATCTACAGCTTCGATCAGTGGGGGGTTGAATTGGGGAAAGTTCTGGCGAAAAAGATCCTCCCGGAACTGCAGACGGAAGCGCCGGTCCATTCACATGACGGTTCAACAAACGGTCTGATCAACTATTTCAAACGTTTGAAATTCAGCTGATTAAATTGTTTATGGTAAAGTGGAATACATCATTTAATTTTAGCGAATTTTTAAGTTTTTCATGGATAATAAAATAGGTAAGATCGGTGTGTTTACATCCGGCGGGGATGCTCCCGGAATGAATGCAGCCATTCGCGCGGTAGTGCGCGCCTGCGCATTTTATAAGAAGGAAGCCTACGGAATTATGCGCGGCTATGAGGGGATGATCGAGGGCGATCTTGTAAAGCTCGGCCCCAGGTCAGTTGGAAACATTATCCAACGCGGTGGAACAATACTTAAGACTGCCCGGAGCGAAGAGTTCCGGACAGCGGAAGGAAGAAAGCGCGCTTACGAAAATCTGAAGGAAGAAGGTATTGATGCGCTGGTCGCCATTGGAGGAGACGGAACCTTTACCGGTCTGCATAAATTCTATGAAGAACACAAGATGCCCTCAGTCTGCATTCCCGGAACGATTGATAACGACCTGCCTGGCACGGATTATACGATCGGATATGACACTGCCACAAACACGGCCGTAGAGGCGATCGACAAGATCAGGGATACGGCGTTGTCGCACAATCGCCTGTTTTTTGTGGAGGTCATGGGAAGGAACTCGGGGTATATCGCAATGAACAGCGGGATAGCAGGAGGTGCTACGGCGATCATTCTGCCTGAAGAACAAATGTCCTTCGATCAGCTTTTCAATATGCTTGGAGCCGAGAAAGACACAAGTAAGAAATCCAATCTTGTGGTGGTTGCGGAAGGCTCAAAGATCGGTGATGCAAATTCACTGGCTAAAAGAGTGGCCGAACGTTCGTCGTACTTTGATATTAAAGTCACCATCCTTGGACACCTCCAGCGCGGGGGCACGCCAACGTATTTTGACCGCGTGCTGGCGAGCAAAATGGGAATTGCCGCGGTAGAGGGATTGTTGAACGGAAAGCGCGATGTGATGGTGGGCATCAAGGACAACAAGATGGTCTACAACGATTTTGAAACGATCATGAAGGAGAAGTATCATGAGATCGATGCGGAAGCGCTGCGGATTGCTAAAATTCTCTCCATTTAAAATTAAAAGTTGAAATGAAAGATCTTACCATTGGGATTGATATCGGGGGAACGAATACCAAATACGGTATCGTCGACCGGGCGGGGCAGGTTGTGTATCAGGGAAGTATCAAAACCACGCAGTATCAGGAGTTCAGAGATTATTTTAATGGACTGGCGCTGGCCTTGCGCGATGCTATCGCCAAGATACCAGGCGAGCACAGGATCCTCGGCGTGGGTGTGGGCGCGGCCAATGGTAATTACTACAAAGGAACGATCGAGCGCGCGACGAACCTTCCATGGAAAGGTATCATTCCTCTTGCCGATATGTTGAAAGAAGAATTCAACATCCCGGCGATCATTACCAACGATGCGAACGCCGCAGCCGTGGGTGAAATGGTATATGGATCTGCTAAAGGCATGCGCGATTTTATCGTCATTACCCTCGGCACCGGGCTGGGCAGCGGTTTTGTTTCAAACGGTCAGCTTCTCAACGGGAAACACGGGATTGCAGGCGAAGTCGGTCACACGAGTGTGAATCCGGCTGGACGTTATTGCAATTGCGGAAAGCGCGGTTGTCTTGAAACGTATGTATCTGCAACCGGAATCCGGCGCACAGTTTATAAACTGCTTGCTGATCATCTTGAAGACAGCGAGTTACGCGGTATCAGCTTTGACAATCTCAACACAAAGATGATAACGGATGCGGCTGTCAGGGGTGACATCGTCGCACTTGCAGCTTTTGAATACACAGGCAGGATCCTGGGAATGAAGCTCGCGGAGACTGTGGTACACACGGATCCTGAGGCGATTTTCCTGTTCGGAGGACTCTCATTGGCAGGCGATCTCATCTTCAAGCCCACCATCCGCCACATGGAAGCCAACCTCATGCCTCTTTTCAGGGGAAAAGTGAAAGTATTACCTTCAGGACTTCAGAATCAGGCCGCCCCTATCCTCGGCGCAAGCAGCGTGGTGTGGAACTTCCTCGATAATCTGCCATCCATCCAGCAACCTCCGGTAAACAGCCCACTT